>CAZLRL010000374.1:0-3319 GCA_964561645.1 uncultured Desulfobacterales bacterium | reverse complement strand
CAGGCCCTCCCCCCAAAGGATATGCATGGATTTTTTAGCCAAAATCGTGGCCCACAAGCTCAAGGAATCTCTGGAGCTCTTCGAGTCCGGCAAACTGGAGGCCTTCAAGGGGGCCATCGCCCAACGGCCCCGGCCCCGGAGTTTGAAAAAGGCCCTGGATGAAGCGCCGGGGCGGGGCATTATCGCCGAGGTCAAGCGGGCTTCTCCCTCCAAAGGAGAGTTGGCCATGGACCTGGACCCGGTGGACCTGGCCCGGACGTTTGAAGTCAATGGCGCCGCGGCTATTTCCGTGCTCACCGAGCGGGCTTTTTTCCACGGGACCCCGGAGTTTCTCCAGGAAATCAAGCTGGAAGTTTCGGTGCCGGTTTTGCGCAAGGACTTTATCCTGGAGCCCATTCAGATTTACGAAAGCGCCGCGCTGGGCGCGGATGCCCTGCTGCTGTTGGCCAATATCCTGGATCTGGGCCAGCTTCGGGCCTTTATGCTCCTGGCCCGCTCCCTGGGAATGGAGGCCCTGGTGGAAGTACATACCCGGAAGGAAATGGAAACCGCGCTGGCCGCGGGGGCTGATCTGATCGGGATCAACCATCGGGACCTGGTCACTTTTCAGATGGACATGAACCGGGCTCTGGAACTGGCGCCCCTGGCCCCGCCGGGGGTTACCCTGGTGGCGGCTTCGGGCCTCAAGACGGCGGCTGACCTGGCTACTCTGGAAAGGGGCGGCATCAGGGCCTTTCTCATCGGTGAAGCCCTGGTGACTTCCGGGGATCCCGGGGACAAGCTCAAGGAGTTTTTGGGACAGTCGGGGGATTAAAAAAGAAGAATCGCAGTTCACAATTATTGTTATTGAAGAAAGATGACTAAATTTGCCCTCTTATATAGTGAGAATCTGAAAGAATACGACCTGGGGCATGTCCTGACCCAGGAGCGCTATCAGCATTTTATGGACCTTTTTGCCGACCAACTGGGGGGTCACCCTGATTTTGAGATAGTCACTCCTGTTCCCGCCAGTGAGGCCGATCTGCTCCTGGTGCATACGGAGGACTACATCCGGCGGGTGGAAAGGCTGGAGAGCCGCGACCCCTGGGACACGCCCTTGTCCCCCGGCCTGGTCCGGGCCGCCAAACTCCTGGCCGGGGCGGGCAAGCTGGCCGGCGAATTGACCTTTACAGGTCGCTATCGCAAGAGTTTTGTGGTGGGCGGGGGTGTGCAGCACGCCAACCGCACCCAGGAGAGGGGCTTTGGGGTTTTCAGCGATGTGGGTGTGTGCGCGGAGCATTTAAAAAAGAATTTTGGGGTGCAACGGCTTCTGGTCATTGATACCGATGCGCATGCCGGCGAGGGGCTCTATGATATTTTTGAGGACGACCCCCAGGTTTTGGTGATTTCGGTCCATCAGAACCCCGCCACTCTCTATCCGGGCCGGGGTTTTGTGAAGGACATCGGCCGCGGCGCGGGGAGGGGATATTCGGTCAACGTGCCGCTGCCGCCCCGCTCCGGTGATCAGGTGTATGAATATGTTTTGCAGGAAATTTTTGCGCCTCTGGCCGAGGAATTTGCCCCGGAAATTATCCTGATGGTGGATGGCAGCGACCCGCACTACACGGATCGCCTGACCTCCATGGGGGTGACCCTGGCCGGTATTCGCCTGATCGGCGCGCTGATCAGCCGGAAGGCGGAGGAAGTTTGTCAGGGTCGGGTGGTGGATTTTGTGGGTTCCGGGTACAGTGCTGATCCGGACATGGTGTCCTGGGGCTGGCTGGCCTCCATTGCCGGGGTTTCGGGGGTCGACCTCGAGGTGGCCGAACCCGGGCCGCTGCCCGCGGCGATTCGACCGGACGCAGGCTTGACGGAGGCCAGAGAGATGGCCCGGAGCTTGAAAAGCGTGCTTTCGGGATACTGGCGGTGTTTTTCGTCCTGAATTTCCGGATACTATAGGGCGGCCCGCGGCCGCCAAGAATCGGCGTGAAGGGCACGCCCTATAAGCTTATGGTGCGTAAGACGCATCCTACATTGGTGAATTTCAGAAACATTCTTATGGTGCGCATAAAAATTTGCGGCATTACCAATCTGGAGGACGCGCTGCTGGCCGCGGAGCTGGGAGCCCAGGCCCTGGGTTTCATCTTTTACCCCAAAAGTCCCCGGTCTATCAAAGCGGATGCGGCCCGTGATATTATAAAAATTTTGCCGCCTTTGGTGCTGAGCGTGGGGGTGTTCGTGGACGAAGAGGCCGAGGTGGTGCGGGAACTGGCCGCAACCGTCGGGCTTGACTGGGTCCAGCTGCACGGGCAGGAGTCCCCGGAATACTGCCGCGCCGTGGGACGCCGGGTTATCAAGGGCTTTCGCATCCGGGACCACAGCAGTCTGGCTGCCCTGCCGAGCTACCGGGACGCGGTCCAGGCTTTTTTGCTGGACGCGTACCGGCCGGGCATCCCCGGGGGCACCGGGGAGACTTTCGACTGGGAGGTGGCCCGCGGGGCCAAGGAATTTGGGCCCGTCATTTTGGCCGGCGGTTTGACCGCGGCCAATGTGGCCCAGGCCATCAACGTAGCCCAACCCGCGGGCGTGGACGTGGCCAGCGGCGTGGAAGCCGCGCCGGGGAAGAAGGACCCGGGGAGGCTGAGAGCTCTATTTGTCGAAGTGAGAAGGGCTGGTGTCAGTGACCAGGAAACCCGTGATTTGTCACCAGTGATCAGTGATCAGAAAAAATACAAGATTTAGAGAGGTATGAGTGAAAAATTCCCGTCATGCTCGTTCCTTTAGAGATTTATTTGTATATCAAAAGGCCAATGAAATAGCCGGCATTATTTTTGAAATATCCAAGGATTTTCCCAGGGAAGAGACGTACGCTCTTACCGATCAGATAAGGCGCGCTTCAAGATCAATAGGGGCCCAAATAGCAGAAGCTTGGGGAAGACGGCGTTATGAAAAATATTTTGTCAGCAAACTAACAGATGCGGATGCTGAGCAAATGGAAACCCAACATTGGCTCGGTATTGCCGTATCCTGCGGTTATCTAACCAGAGAGCAAGAAAAAGAGCTAAAGGCTCAACTGCAGGAAATCGGACGAATGCTTAATGGTATGATGGTAAAAGCCCGCTTATTCTGCGGACAAGATTCTCTCATCATTCAGGAAGAAACAGAAATTTTCCACATTGAAGATCATTGATCACCGACCACTGACTACTGATCACTGATCACTGAAACATGGGAGTAAAAATGCAGCCTGACAGACGTGGACATTTCGGCCAGTACGGGGGGCGGTTTGTGCCGGAGACCCTGATGCCGGCCTTGTTGGAATTGGAAAAGGCCTACCGCC
>CAZLRL010000373.1:0-3322 GCA_964561645.1 uncultured Desulfobacterales bacterium | reverse complement strand
CCATCTGGCGGGTGCCGGTGGCCGAGCCCCGGAGGTCCACGCTGCCCACAGTGCCCGGCGGACACAGGATGACCGAGCAGCCGGTGAGATTCTCAAAGTCGCTGGCGTGGCCGAGGGCAAAACCGGGGACGCGGGTGATCACGGCTGGCTCGCTGTCGGAGGTGTGGCCATTTCCACCCGCCCGTTTTTGATGGTGAGGATGTACAAATTCAGCTCCGCCCGGCGGTCAGGCGCAAAGCCCTGGAACCAGGGGAGGGTAGGCAGGCTCCGGACGGCCATGAGTTGTGGCGGCAGCTGCTCCCGGGACAGGCGCGGTTGATTTTCCAGAACCTGGGCCAGCAGGCGGACCGCCATGTAGCCCTGGGCGGCCAGATAATCCGGCTCCGAGTGGTAACGCTGGCGGTACGCGGTGACAAAACTCTGGACCCCGGGGTTGGGATCGTTGATAAAGAAGGCATCCGGGAACAGGATGCCCTCCAGACCCCGGATCGTGGCCACAGTGGAGCTTTTCCCGGGTTTGGCCAGATTCGTGCCCAAAAATTGCACCTTCCCGAGAGGATGCTGGGCCGCCTGAGTCTTGATCGCGGCCACGGTGGCGGCATCATCCGGGATAAACAGGGCCTCAAAAGCGGGCGAGCCCTCGGTCCCGGGTTGAAAAGCCTTGAGCAGCGGACTCAGGGCCAGGGTGTAATCCTGACTGTCGGGAGGATACGTCGCCTGGGTCGCCAGGATGCCGCCCTGGAGCACCACTTCCTCCCCGAAAACCTGGGCCAGGGTCCGCCCATAGGTAGAATCGGGGGCCAATATGGCATAACGCTGGAGACCCAGCTGGCCCAGAGTGTAGCGCAGCAGAGACCGAACCTGGAGGCGCGGGGTGAGGAAGATCTGGAAAATCAAGGGGCCCGCTTCGGTCAATCTTTGTTTTTGCGACAGCGCCACCAGGGGAACCCTGGCGGTCTGCGCGGCCTGGGCCGCAGCCTGAGCGTCAGCCGACGTGAGGGGGCCGAGAATAGCCAGGACGCGGGGGTCACGGGCCAGTTCCTGAACCTTGCGGGCTGTCTGGTAGGGATCGTTGGAGGCGTTGCGGAACACCAGTTCCAGGCGGGTTCCCCGGGCGGCCAGGTCCATGCCCTGCCTCACCCGGTTGCCATAGGGGGCATATTTGCCGCTCAAGGGCAACAAGCAGCCGATAACCGGCCGGGAGGTGGCCAGCAAATCGTCCCCCATTCGGGCTTCCCGGCTGGTGGGAAAGCGTTCCTTCAGGGTTTGCAGCCACTTATAGGCTTCTTGGGGACGGTTCCCTTCCCGGGCCAGGCGGGCCAGGCGCAAAAGGAAAGGCGCGGTCAGAGGAGAATCCCGATACAAGCCGGCCAAATGTTCCAGTTCTGCAGGGCTGGCCTGTTCGGTGAGCCTGGTTTGCAAGTCCTCGATCCACTCCTGATCGCCCGCGGCCACATGCCGGGAAGCCAGCCGCAGGTGCACAAAGGCTGGCTCCACCTGCCCCTTTTTCAGGGCGATTTCGGTCAGCAAAGCCTGGGTGGAAAAGCTCAGAGGCGAGGGCAGGTCCGAGGCCGTGAGGTCTTCCAAAATCCTGGCCGCGGAGTCATAACCACCCAGCTTATAATAGGCCCGGCCGATGCCGTAGCGGGCCCGCAGCGCGGTGTCGCCCGTGGCCCCCCGGTTGAGGATTTCCTGATATTTGTTGAGAGAGCCCTGCCAATCCCCAAAAATTCCCAAAAGCTCTGCTTCCCGCAGGCGGGCCCGGTTGGCGTTGGGCCCCTGGGGATATTGGGCCAGGTAAGCGGAATAGGCTTGCCAGGCCTGGCGATAGTCCTGGCTGCGGTAGTAGTTTTCCGCCTCCAGGAACAGGCTCTCGCCTCGATCTTCGGAGGCGGGAGGCTGGGCCGGCGGGTAGAGCGGGTACAGGGTGGCACAAGAAGATAAGAAGATCCAGACCAGAGCCAGGAAAACAAACCGGAACCGCATAACTATCGCCTTTGATAAAGATGATTAAGGGAGGAAGCCGAGGGGTTATGACCCTGACCTCCTCCCTTAAATTCTGTCTCAACCCCGAAAAATATGGTGCGGCAAGGTAAGGCGGGGGGCCCGGGATCTCTCCCCGGCCCCCTTAAAAGCCTTTATTTGGCTTCGTCTTTGACCTCTTCGAACTCGGCCTCCACCACGTCTTCTTCGGGCTGCTGAGCCTGTTCCTCGGCACCGGCTCCCGCGGCTTCCGCCCCGGCCCCGGCTCCGGCCGCCCCCGCCTGGGCATACATGGTTTCGGCGACCTTATGAGAGGCCTTCATGAGCTCATCACTCTGGGTCTTGATGGCCTGGACGTCAGTGCCCTCCATGGCCTCACGAAGCTTTTTGATCTGGTCCTCGATGTTCGTCCTGGTGGACTGGTCAACCTTATCGCCCAGATCACTGAGGGTTTTTTCGGTGGTATAGATCAAGGTGTCGGCGTGGTTGCGGGCTTCCACCAGTTCCTTCTTCTTTTTGTCCTCTTCGGAGTGCACTTCCGCTTCTTTGACCAGCTTGTTGATCTCTTCCTCGCTCAAGCCACTGGAAGCGGTAATGCGGATGGACTGCTCCCGGCCGGTTCCCAGGTCCTTGGCCGAAACGTGCACGATGCCGTTGGCGTCGATGTCAAAGGAGACCTCGATCTGGGGTATGCCCCGGGGCGCCGGCGGAATGCCGAAAAGTTCAAATTTCCCCAGGGTCTTGTTATCACCCGCCATCTCCCGCTCACCCTGGAGCACATGAATGGTCACCGCGGTCTGGTTATCAGACGCAGTGGAAAAGACCTGGCTTTTCCGGGTGGGAATGGTGGTATTGCGATCGATGATGCGGGTGAACACACCGCCCAGGGTCTCGATGCCCAGAGACAGCGGCGTCACATCCAGAAGCAGGATGTCCTTCACTTCGCCCCGGAGCACACCGGCCTGAATCGCGGCGCCAATGGCCACCACTTCGTCCGGGTTGACCCCCTTATGGGGTTCCTTGTCAAAGATGCCTTTCACCTTCTCCTGGACTTTGGGCATACGGGTCATGCCCCCTACCAGGATCACCTCATCGATGTCTTTGGCGGACAGGTTGGCATCTTTCATGGCCTGCCGGCAAGGCCCTTCCACCTTATCGATCAGGTCGCCCACCAGGTTTTCGAGTTTGGCCCGGCTGAGCTTGATGAGCAAGTGCTTGGGACCGGAGGCGTCCGCGGTGACAAAGGGCAGGTTGACCTCGGTTTCCAGCGACCCGGACAGCTCCATCTTGGCCTTTTCCGCAGCTTCCTTGAGGCGCTGCAGGGCCATTTTGTCGTTGC
>CAZLRL010000372.1:0-3323 GCA_964561645.1 uncultured Desulfobacterales bacterium | reverse complement strand
AGGGGAGCTCGGGGGGAGGGTGGGGGGCCTGCAGTCCCAGCCCTCCCCTCGAACCCTTTCAGCCAACCTAGCAAGGAGATACCGGGATGGCGAAATTGGAAGTGAATGTGGATCATGTGGCGACGCTGCGTCAGGCCCGGAGGATCGACGAACCCGACCCGGTGCAGGCCGCGGTGCTGGCCGAGTTGGCCGGCTGCCACGGCATTATTGTGCACTTGCGGGAGGACCGGCGGCACATCCAGGACCGGGACCTGCGGCTGCTGCGCCAGACGGTGAAAACCCGCCTCAACATGGAAATGGCGGCCACCGAGGAGATGGGGCGCATCTCCTCCGAGGTCAAGCCCGACCTCGTCACCCTGGTGCCGGAGAAGCGGGAAGAGCTTACCACTGAAGGGGGCTTGAACGTCGTGGGCCAGAAGCAGGCCCTGACGGAATTCATCACCCGGCTCAAGGCCGGGCACCTGGAAGTGAGCCTGTTTGTGGACCCGGACCACGCCCAGATCACCGCGGCCAAAGAAGCAGGGGCCGGATGGGTGGAGCTGCACACCGGCATTTATGCCGAAGCCTCGAGCGAAACCGAAGCCCAGCGCCAATTCGACCAACTGCTGGACGCGGCCCGCCACGCCCGCAGTCTGGGCCTCAGGGTCAAGTGCGGCCACGGCCTGAATTACCGCAACATCGGGCCCTTCCGGGGACGCGTGGAGTTCGAGGAGTTCAGCATCGGCCACAGCATCATCAGCCGGGCGGTGCTGGTGGGCCTGGAACGGGCCGTCAGAGAAATGCTGGCCCTCATTAAATCCTGAGGCCAAAGAGCAGGTCCCGGATTCGCCGGATAATATCTGCGCCCCGGGTAGTGCGATCTCGATAGTCTGGCGTCCCAGGTTAATGTTGCATAAGTTAAAGCCCTTTACTCCCTCCTCCTGGATGGGGAGGGCTGGGCGGAGGTTAAAATAAACCCCTAAATACATTGCCTAATTCCCCCATAGCTTTCTGGTTCAAAACCCAAAATTCTTATTTTATTCTGTAACCGCAGGCTTTAGTCTGCGCTTATATTTCTAGTTATTTTAGTAAGTTACATCTGCGGCGGCAGGTTAAATATTTTTTTCCGGTACTGGAAAGGCTTTCATTCTTAGCCTGAAACGCGACAATAGATAATCACTTCGTAAACCCCAATCTGTCTTGCACCCACTTACAAGGAGAGAGCATGACCAAACACGAGGAAAGCCCCCAGACGCCGCAGTCCAAAGAATCCGAAGTCATGAAGTCCTTAACCCTGGGAATTGTCGGGGACATGGGACGGTTCCTCAAAGACGAGGGTTTGGGCCAGCAACCCGTCAAAATTCTGGAGATGATTGTCTTCGCCATGTTCGTGGTCACCGAGGCCTTTATCACCATCAAAAAGGGGCTGGAGCAGGCCCAGGAGTCCCTGGACCAGTTCCACGAAGACATGACGGAATACATCTTCATGGAATATTTTTACAAGGACCAGAAAGCCCAGGATGTGGAAGAGCTCAAAGCCCGCTTCAACGAGTTGCAGGAAATGGTCAATCAGCGCTACCAGGAGTATCGCCAGGCCTTTCATGAAGACTACCAGGACCTGGACCGGGGTTTCCGCCGCACCTTCGCCGCGCTCTCGAGTCATCTTTTCCAGGAGGGGCCGCCCGAGGGCGAGGAGCGGGACCGCCTGATTTCGGTCTTTTCCGTCAAACTGGCCCACTTCTGGTCCGGCGTTATGTCGTCTTTTGAGCCGGGGACTGAGCAAACCCCTTCAGGCTCAGCCTGAGTTGAGTGGCACCGATCTTGAGACTGTCTACTTCTGAGTCCTGGTTCCCAGGCTCCCGCTCGGAAGCAAGTTCTGCCTCTCATTTGGGAACACCAATACCTAAATTAAAATGTCGGGTGCCTCTTACGCACCATTTTTTGACACGTAAGCCACCCCAGGCCTTATAAAATTCACAACTGGGCCAAGCCCGGTGGCACAGGTGTCCTCACCTGTGCGACTTGGGGAGATGGGGCCCTTTAACCGAAGTAAACTTTTCGCCGCAGCAATCAATGGAGCGCGCTGGTCCTCTTGGGCGGTTAGAATTGGTGGGCAGTGCCCACCCTACATTTTTCCTCTTTTCCCGTCAGGCTGAACCCGGCGCTGGCCTGATCCTCGTTGGATATATTTATGATAATATTCCCTAGCTTTTCACCGAAAACCGAAAACAGAGAACAGAAAACCCCTTAAATGGCTTACATCGACCTCCACACCCATTCCAATGCCTCGGACGGCTCCTTCCCGCCCCGGGAGGTGGTGCGCCTGGCCGCAGAAAGGCGCCTTGTGGCCCTGGCCTTAACCGACCACGACACCATCGACGGGCTCCCCGAAGCCATGGCCGCGGGGCAGGAGTTCGGCATCGAGGTCATCCCCGGGGTGGAAATCAGCGCCCGGCACGACAGCGGCTCCATGCACATTCTGGGGTATTTCCTGGACTACCGAAGCGAGGTTCTGGCCGGGCGCCTGGCCGTGTTACAAAAAGCCCGCAAGGACAGAAACCCCCAGATCATCGCCAAGCTCAACGATTTGGGCCTGGCCGTCACCATGGAGCAGGTGGAGCGCATCTCCGGCGGCGGCCAGGTGGGCCGGCCCCACATCGCCCGGGCCCTCTACGAAAAGGGCTATGTGCGCTCCATGCAGGAAGCCTTTGACATTTACTTGGGAAACAACGGCAAGGCCTATGTGAGCAAATTCCGCTTTCCCCCTGAAGAAGCCCTGGCCATGATCCGGGAAGCCCGGGGCATCCCCGTGCTGGCGCACCCCTTCACCCTGGGCCTCAACACCTCCGCCACCCTGAGACCGCTGTTGCAGGAACTCAAGGCCCTGGGCCTGGCGGGCCTCGAATGCTATTACCCCGAGCACTCTCCCGTCCAGGAGGCCCTCTATCTTGCTTTGGCCCGGGAATTGGGTTTGCTGATCACCGGCGGCTCGGACTTCCACGGCGACAACAAGCCCGAGGTCAGTCTGGGACGGGTCACCTGTCAAGCGCAACTCACCTACGACCTGGTAATGGCCTTGAAAAAGTGGCGGGAAAAGGAACTTGGAGCGCGAGTGGCCAGTGATCAATGATTCAGTAACCAGAAATCGGTAATCAGAAGAGGTTAACCGGTTGATGTGTTTCAGAACCGGGCTGTTAAATTTTTCCCGTGAAAAAATTGCAAAATGTAGCCGCAAGCTTTAGCTTGCGAAAATAACGACGAAAATCGGCGCAGGCTAAAGCCTGCGGCTACAGAATACTTCAGGTTCATGACCCAAGATTCTTCGGTCGCGCTGCTCCATCAGA
>CAZLRL010000371.1:0-3338 GCA_964561645.1 uncultured Desulfobacterales bacterium | reverse complement strand
TTATCTGACACTTTCCTTGAACAGCAGGCCGGCCAATTCCGGCCAGCCGGTGACCTCCAGGAAGGGATGGGGCTGGCGGTTCCAGGGCTGGGCGAAGACAATGGGGGTGATGCCGGCCCGGGCCAGGTCGAAGCAGGTTTCCAGCCGGTCTTCCACGAAATACTCGATCGCGTGGGCCCTTAAGTAATGCAGCTTGGTATCCGGGTCGCCGGTGGCCATGACCCAGATGGAGCGGGAGGGCACCGGCGCCAGGGTCCGGTTGAGCCAGAGCTGAATGGGTTCGGGGCGGTCCCGGGCGGTGACGAAGAGCAGGGGCACTTCCTCTGCCAGGCGGGAGAGCACCGGCACCGCGTGGGGAAAGGGGTCGATCGGTAGTTCGTGGGGCCGGTCGATGAGTTCCCGGATCAGGGCCGCGATGACCCGGGGGTCGAGCCCCAGGCATTCTTCCAGATAAAAGGTGGTGATGTCCTCGTAGCAGAAATCATGGGGCCCGTGGTCCTGGGCCATATCCAGGAAGGTGGTCATGATGTCGGCCACCACCCCGTCGATGTCAAAGCCCAGCCGCTCCAGGGGGATGGTCCCGGGGGTCAGAAGAGTCGGGGCGGCGTAGCCGCGGCTCATAATATTTCCTTCTGGCCCGCCTCGACAATCCCTAAAAAAGCAGGAAACAAACGCGGGATACCGGGTCGGGTTTCACGAGGTCTCGTTAAGATGGTGGGCGATGCCCACCCTACGTTGTCACGGTTCCATGCCGTGCTGGCGCAGGCTTAGCCTCGCGGCTACAGCGTTTAAAGGGTGGCCCGTACCCTCGTTCCCAAGTTCTGCTTGGGAACGCCTTACCCGCCAAGCTCCTGCTTGGCAGGCAAAGCGGAGCTTTGCCCACAAGTCGGTTCCCAAGCGGGAGCTTGGGAACCAGATAAAACAATCACGCCTGCGGCTGCGCCAAGCCGGCCAGAAGCTCCAGCACCTCCGGTTCCTCTACATCGTACCAGTTCACATACGCGTCCGCCACCGCGAAGGACAGGCCGCCCCGGACGTTGGGGCAGACCAGCAGGTCCACCAGGGGAAGAATCGCCTGCGCGGTGCGCTCCGAAGCCGTGGGCACCGCCACCACCAGCCGGGCCGCGCCCTTGCCTTTCAGGAAGCTGACCGCGGCCCGCATGGTGTAGCCCGAAGCCAGGCCGTCGTCCACGATGATGGCGGTCTCCCCGGAGACATCCGGATAGGGGCGGCCGCCCCGCAGGTGGGCTTCCCTTTCCCGCAGGTTGGCCAGGGTCTTGGCTGTCTGGGCCTCGATCTGCTCTGGGGTCATGGAGAGCCGGCTGACCAGCGGCTCATTGAACATGGGCTTGCCGTCCGGGTCCAGGGCCCCGAACCCGGCCTCCGTGGTCCAGGGGAGCTGGATTTTGCGCACGATGATCAGGTCCAACGGCACCGCCAACGATTGGGCCACGGCCGCGGCCACCGGAACCCCGCCCGCGGGAATGGCAAAGAGCCGCAAGGGCTGGTCCCGAAAATCCTCCAGCATCTCCGCCAGGCGCTCGCCCGCATTCCTTCGGTCGGCAAAGACGTAGGTTCTGTCCTTCAAGTTTGGGTCGTCACGGAGCTTTCCCATTGCTTACAAAAATCCTCCAGCACGGCCTTCACCCGGCGGCGGTACTCCGCCTGGCCGAGCTGGGACCCTTTCAGACCGGCGTGAAAATTGATTTCCGACAGGTAGGCCTCCCGCTGGGGGCTTAGGAGCACATCGAGCACGGCATAGGGGAACTTCCCCCGGGCCATGGTCCGCCGACAGAAAGACAGCAACTCCTGGCTCACATCCACGGGCCGGAACGCGCCCCCCTGGAAGAGGTTTTTGCGAAATCCCTGGGGATTGTAGCGCTCGTAGGCCTCGGTATACTCCCCCACCACCACCACCCGAAAGTCCCGGGCCCCGGCCAGAAAAGGCTGAACCACCAGGGGAAAAGGCAGGGACTGCAGGCTGGCCAGGCTGTGCAGGGCCTCGAGGCTCGGCCAGATGCTCACCCCCAGGCCCAGGTGGGCCCGGTCCCGCTTGGTCACCACCGGCCCGGACAGGCGGGCGTCCCCCAGGCGGGTGGACAGATCCCCCACCCGGTGGGCCACAAAAGTCCCGGGAAGCATATAATCCCTCAGGACCTGGGCCTGAGAAGTTTTCAGCCGCACCACCATCTGCGCCAAAAGAGGCGGGAAAAAAACCACCTGCCGCTCCTGGAGGTCGATAAGCAGGATCTCCTCCCCGGGCTTCACGGCCACGGGGCCCAAAACCAGGTCCCCGGCCGCCAGGTCGGGGTAGCGGCGGCGCAGCTCGGTGGGCGAGCGGACAACAATGGGTGTTCGGGTCATAAACCTCCTTGTGGCGGGCTTCTCAAGGCCGCACCGCCTTTCATGGTGGCCCGGTGGTTTTTGGCCGTCGGGGCCAAAGAACGGCGCACATATATATCATAATACTCTATCCGGGCCACCTTACGCCAGTACCGGGCCACGCGGCCGGGCGGATAAATCCGGGCAAAGATGCTTTTGCCGAAGCTTCCCAGGATGAGAACGTCGGCTTGAACCTGGTTGAAATCATAGAGGGCATGGGCGGGGAATTGCGGGCCTCGTCCCACCAGAGGTCGGGATAGTGGGCCAGATTGTCAAACGCGGCCCACAAAATGACCCCACCCAACACCAGCAGGCCCCAGAAGTGGATGGACGAACCGGAGGACCAGGGGTTGGCGGCCCAGCCCCCCTGAGGCTCGTTCATCCCCGCTTGATCAGGGAGAACAGGCATCCTGCCTGTTTCGGCCCAGGCGGGACGTCTGTGCTCCCGTTTAAGCGCGGGTTCGACAGCAGACTCAAGGGTCCGAGCATCCGGGTCCCCTTTACCCTGGTCTGATTTTCTCCTCAACACGTCCATCCATCGGGGGGCTTCGAGTAAGGTACTGGAAAAACCCAAAGAAAAAGCCCACCTTATTATAAGGCAGGCTTTTTCTTGCAGAAAAGGAAAAAGTTGGGAAAACTACAATCCCACGATGTGTTGGTGCAGTTCCGCGGTTTTTTCCAGCCGGGCCCGATCCCGCTCGGCCACGGTTTCGGCCAGCGTATTCTGGATGCGCTGCAGCATGGGGCTGTTGATGTCTTCGCCCCGCTGGTGGGCGTCCACGAGCTTGCGGTAACAGCTGATCATCCGGCTGATCATGGAGACCGCATACTCCCGGCCCTGGACTTTCACCGTGGCCAGGCCCAGATCCAGGTACGACTTGAGCTCATCTCCCAGGATGGCGAAGGCCAGGTTGGGGGCCACCCGCACCCGCTCGTTGATGGCCTCGATGTGTTCC
>CAZLRL010000370.1:0-3339 GCA_964561645.1 uncultured Desulfobacterales bacterium | reverse complement strand
ATCATCAGACGAGCCAGGGACATCCCTTCTCTTATCATGGGCCTCGACTTCACTTCCTGTCTGGACTGAGAGAAGATTTTGCCGGGCAAGAGACTCAAACCTCTGAAGAGCCGCAATCTCGCCGTCTTTACAGGTGCTCATGTACACCCATTTCGTAGCCCGGGTGATGCCGACAAATAATAATCTGAGAACCCTGGCATCAGTGACACGGGGAAAAGAGCTGCGGACCAGGCGAGGCAAAAGGACAGTATCAAAGGTCAAACCCTTGGCGCTGTGATAAGGCATGATTTTAGGGAGCTCGTTAGTAAAATTCGTATTGTCCGGAGTCTCAATTTCCAAGCCCGCCTCCCTGAAACCCTTTGCGAAACCGAAAACTTGCCGTTTCTGTGGCAATAATACCCCCACTTTCTCGCCTTTGGCCTGCCTGACCCGGAAGATATCAATAAGACGCTCCCTTTCCTCTTCAAAATTTCTGGCAACGAAGAGCAAAGGAGTCTCCCGCTCCGTCTGTGCAGTCCGGTGCTGGCGGATATACGCCTCTCTTTCTTCCTTATCATCCACCAACGAGGAGGCTAAGGAGACGATAAAAGGACAGCAGCGGAACGCTTCCAGTAAGGACAGGTTACGCCTTTTGAGTTTCAAGCGCTGTAAGATGTCGGTCTCGGAAGAGCCCCCTTCATAAATCTGCTGTTTATGGTCTATGCAGACCGTGACATGCCGGGCAATAGACCGCAGGATATCAAAGGAGGTGGCATCTAAATCCTGACCTTCGTCCACCATGACGAAATCATAGGGTACCTGGGGGAACAGATTACCTTGCAGGTGTCGGCACACCCGCCGCCTGATCTCCGAAAAATCTATTTCCCTGCCGTTGCGGGGCATTGGCCCTTTGATGTGGTGCTTATAATAGCTGCGGCACCAGGCATCGAAGGTGGTTACACAGGTGTCGGGTATATCGAGCAGGAAAAGCGCTGCGCGGATGTACTCCTTTAGCGCCTTGGCGAAAACAAAGATGCGAAAACGCTCCGGCGAGACATGCCAGAGGTCCATAAGGTGACGGGCCCGGTGGAGCAGCACCTGGGTCTTGCCGGAGCCGGGACCGCCAAAGATAAGCCGGTGCTCCGAAGGTTTTAGCTCCACCGCACGGACCTGTTCCGGTGTAAGGTCCTCTAGGGGAAGCAACCAGGTACTCATTGATCGACCCTGGAAACGGCCTGCGTCATGATGGGAAGTTGTCCGGAAGCGCTGTCTCCCGCTTGTTTCGTCCGCTTCTGACGTTCAGCCTTCGCGGCAGAGATCATTTCCTGGGCATCCTGCATCTGGGCTGCCGTCAGGTACCAACCCAGTTCCCAATCACTGAGGCTGCTCACCGGCCCGAATAGGCCCAAGGCCTCCTGCAAGCAACTATTCCGTTCGTCTGGATTTTTCAGTTTTTCAGCCAGCATTGCTTTCTGAACCAAATAGGGCGCTTCCCGCTGTTGGCGCAAAGCCTTGTCAATGGATTCCATGGCCTCGGCATGGCGTCCCTGCTTCTCCTGGGCCAGTGACAGGTTAAACCAGGGGCCGCCCCAGGTTGAGGCTTGGGCCGCCTCCCGGTAATACTTTTCTTGCCGTTGGAAATCGCCCAATTCCCCGTAATAGATGCCGATCTTATTGAGAATATCCGCATCAGGCCGGTTTTTCGTGCGCAACACCCGTTGCAGGTATTCAATGGCTTTCTCACGCTGATCCAGGTCGGCATATCTTTTCGCCAACTCCACCATCCGGGCCGGAATCTGCGCTTTGGGCACCTTGCCGGTCCGCAGTTCCTCTTCCATGGTCTCAATAACGATTTTCTCCGACCAGGGATTGACCACATTGGTAAAAGGTTTGTCCACCTGGGCGCTAAAGGGCAATATATCACTGTCGTCAGCAAGTCTCATGGTAAGCGATAAAATCTGGTTTTCGTCGTATCGGTATTCAAGCAGTAATGGGTCGCCCCGCTGCACCGGTCCGGTAATATCCCAGGTCTCGCCATACAACAGCCGCTCCTCCTGGCCGCCGACGATCTCCACCCGGAGGGGAATATTGCCCAGTAAAACCGTCTCCGGGACTGCCAGGTTAAAAGACTGGGCATAGCCGCCGTCGGGAGGATAAGGAAGCGGCGTGCCCTTGGGGATTAGCTGCACCGCCCCTGAGGCCGATCGGATGGCCAGGCGGTCGTGGCTGACGGGCTGCACCAGTCCCTTGCCGAAAAGGGCCAAAGACAGGGCGTGGTAAGCTGCGCCCCGGGCAATGGCTGTCTGCAAGGAGTCCTGGTCATCATAAGTAAGCAACCGGCCCTGGGGAAGAAATTTTTGCAGGGCGGCGGTCACTTGGGGAATGAGGCTGCTCCCGCCCACCGCCAGACAAAAATCAATTTCTCCGGCCTCAACCCCACTTCGCTCCAGGGCATCCTGCAAAGGAGCAAAAATAGAACAGGTGAGCCGATACTCCGTTTCCCGGGCATACAGGAGGTCCTGATCAAGAAAGGGGGCCAGCAGCTTTTCAAAATCACTGGCGGTCAACGTCGGAGATTGCAGGGTCATGGCCCTGGAGGGTAGATGACAGGGGTGCACTCCCGGCCTTTTGGCCACAATTTGGGTCTTATCCGCCACCTCGTATTTGTTGAAGCGCTGCAGGCGGGAAATCTGGGTGCACAGGCTGATCTTCAAGGTTTCCGCCAACCCCAGGTAGGCCGGCGCCACGTAGTTTTTCTTTTCATCAAAGCCCAGGTCAAAGGCTGCCAGACCGTTTTGCTCGCGCAATTGGGGCACCAGGACTTCATGGACGATGGCGGCGTCGATGTCGCCCCCACCCAGGCGATGATAACGGGACACCGCCAGGGGTTCAATCTGCAAGGCCTGCTGCCGGGGCGCCACTCCCAGGTGAAAAACCGCCACATCACAGGTGCCGCCGCCGAAATCAAAGACCACCACTTTCCTGGGAGTCTGCAATTCCGGGAGAATATCCTTCCCCTGGAGAAACAGGTAATCCAGGAACGCGGCCACCGGTTCATCCAGGAGGTCCCCTCCCCGAACCTGAATGCCCGCCAACTCTGCGGCCCTCAAAGTATCCTGGCGCTGGGCCGCCTGGAAGGAGGCCGGCACGGTGACCACTGTGCGATCCAGTGGCAGGGGATCATCCTCTTGGGCGGCTTGGGCGAGAAACTTCAGGATGACCCCACTGACCTCCGCGGCGGATTGGAAACCCGGGGGCGCTTTGTGCTAGGTCCGGGACACGCCGATGTCGTTCTTGCATTCGGAGAAAAGCGTTTTATTCTGGCTGAGGCCCAGTTCTGGAAAGGCCCGCAGGCGCTTG
>CAZLRL010000369.1:0-3377 GCA_964561645.1 uncultured Desulfobacterales bacterium | reverse complement strand
GCCGATGCAGCGCATGCGCAGGAGATAAAAGCGGGGGTTATAGGCCAATCCCTGGAGCCCGGCATGGTCGGCGGCCGCGGCTCCGCCCCAGGAACAGGCATAGCCCATGACCTCGTTTTCCGCCAGCCTGGAGGCCAGGGCCCCGGCCCGGGCTTCCCGCCGCTCCCGAGGCCGGGTTTGCACATTGAGGGCCAGGTGGGGGCAGGACGCGGCGCAGGTGCCGCCGCCGGTGCAGACCATGGGGTCCACGCTGCGGGGGATACCGCCTCCCGGTCCTTCCACGGGCAGTACGGCGCCGCAGTCACAGATTTCCTTGCACAACCCGCAACCGGTGCACAGGCTTTGATCCACAAAGCAGGCATCGCGGGAGCCATAAAGCTCGCCGGCCTGGGCCTTTTTCACCAGATCGACCAGGATGCGGGCCACCCGCTGTCCCTGGCGCAAGGTTTCCTGCAACTCACAGGGTTTGCGGGAGGTACCGGCGATGAGCTTTTCGCCCAGCCCCACTTCATCGGGCCGCACCATCTGGGGTTCCCGTTCCAGAAATTCACCTTCATAAGTGTACATCCCCAAGATCTTGGCGATGCGGATGGATTCGTGGCCCGGATCCCGAAGCGGCGACAGGACCAGCTGGTCCCAGGGCAATTCCCGCTCGATCTGGTCATAGAGGTCATTGAAGGTAATAAACCCCGACTGGATGGTGGGCCGCAGGTTGCCGTCGTACTGGATCAGATTGATGCCCAGTTCCCGGGCCTGGACCCGCTCCAGGGTGCTCAGGGGCACGGTGACGCGGCTATTGAAGAGGATGCAGGCCTGGGAATTGACGTTGTGCATCCTGATGTTGCGGGCCAGGTTCCAGGCGCCGCGGAAGGACAGCTGGTCCCAGGGGCGATTGGTCTCGATGTCGTTGACCCAGAAGACCAGGCGGTGGCCGGGAACGCCCTGGACCCAGATTTGCTCTTCCAGTTCGGTGTGGCACAGGACGCGCACCCCGTCATGGCCGAAGTCGGGGCCCTGATGGAGCATTTCCCCGTCCAGGGCCGCGATGATGGCGCCGACTTTATAAGTCTGGGGCAGTTGGTCACCGCCGGCCGAAAAGCTGACGGTATAGTCACCCCAATTGCCCATGACTCTTTCCACTTCACCCCGGGTGACCATGCGGATATGGGGGCTTTCATAGACTTCCTGCATGATCTTCCGCAGGCGGCCGTGGAAATGGCGCTCGCCCGGATAGCGTTCGTGGAGCATGCGGATCTCATCTTCCGGGTCATCGGAGACCACGGAGATGATGGTATCAATGCCGGCCCGCACCAGCTCCAGGGCCGCGGAGTAGGTGGCCATGCCGCCGCCCAGGATCATCACCGGCCCCTGGCAGTCAACTTTTTGGGGGGCCATGGTTTTGATGGACATAAGACCGGCCAACTCGGCGGCCACCAGGTTGCTGCCTTTGACGGCCAGGTTCTCGGGCGCCTCGCCGGGGTGGGCCAGGGCCACATGATCCCGGAGATTGACCATATCGATCTGTTCCGCTTCCAGGCCCATCTCCTTGAGGTCCCTTTGCAGCTTCTTCAGCATGACCCGGGGTTCGCAGCCGGCCACCAGCACCCGATTGAGCTCCTGGGTGCGGATGGCCTCTTTTACTTCCCGGAGACCGGGGGCCAGGCAAGGAAAGGGCAGAGTTTCCACCCAAGTGGGCGCAATCTGGTCGCGGATCATCTGTTCCATGGCGGGGAGGTCCACCTTGGGGGCAATTTTGGACCCACATTGGCACAGGAAGACCCCGCAGCGGGTTCCGTTCGGATTTGCTTGGACAGTCATGGAAAACACCTCCCTTAAAAAGGCGCGGACTGCGCCTGAGGCGCCGGGCCATGAGCCAGGCGTTGGGCAAGGTCGCCCCGAAACTTATCCAACCTGGTTTGGGCCGCCAGGGTGGGGCACACCGCCACACAGGAGCCGCAGCTCACGCAGGCGTCATTGGGGATCATGTAGGGCGTGGCCACGTGCTTGGTCACCCCCCGGGATCCGAAGGAAATGGCCTGGGCTCCGACGATTTCCTCACAGACCCGGATGCAGAGACCGCAGCGCAGACACTCCTCCATGGGATCCTCAGCAGTGAAACGGGTGGAGGCCACACCGAATTCCCGGGCCATGCTTTTAATTTCCGGAGAGGCCGGGCAGGCGGCGAGGAGCATTTCCATGATCCAGCGGCGGCCGTTTTGCACCCGCTCGGAGTTAAGCAGGATCTCCATGCCTTCCTGAGGATAACTGAAGCACGAGGCCATCAGGCGGGTGGCGCCGTTCTGACTGACTTCCACCATGCACAGGCGGCAGGCGCCCACGGGCTTCAGGGCTTCGTGATAGCACAGGGTCGGAATGTGAAATCCGTAATGCCGGGCGGTGTCCAGGATGGTCCACCCCGGCATGGCCTTGACCAGTTGACCCTCGATAGTGAAGCCGATGAAGTCGGCTTTCTCCTGGGTGGGTTCATTCTTTTTCTTTTTGGGAGCACTGGCTTTTTTCTTGGTTGATTTAGTCATGGTTCACCTCTCACTGCACCAGCACCGCGTCTACCGGGCACTCGTCGTAGCACATGCCGCAGCGGATGCAGAGATTGCTGTCAATGGTATGCAGCTGCTTCTTCTCCCCGCTGATACAACTTTGGGGACAGATCCGGCGGCAAACTCCGCAGCCGTTGCACAATTCCGGGTCAATGGAGTAGGTGATCAGGTCTTTACACACTCCGGCGGGACAGGTTTGCCGGGCCAGATGAGCTTCATATTCATCCCGAAAATAATTGATGGTGGTCAACACCGGGTTGGGCGCGGTGCCGCCCAGGGCGCATAAGGAGAAGTCCTTGATGGCCTGGCCCAGACTCTGGAGCTCGACGATGTCTTCCGGGGTTCCCTGACCCTTGGAAAAGCGGTCCAAAAACTCCTGCATGGCCTTGAGCCCCAGACGACAGGGGAGACATTTGCCGCAAGACTCCTCCTCCAGAAAGCGCAGGAAATAGCGGGCCACGTCCACCACGCAGTCCCGCTGGTCCATGACGATCATGCCGCCGGAGCCCATCATGGAGCCCACCTTGGTGAGGGAATCGAAGTCCACCGGGGTGTCTTTGAGGGCGTAGGGAATCATGCCTCCGGAGGGGCCGCCGGTCTGCACGGCCTTGAACTCATCCTGGCCGGGCACGCCGCCGCCGATTTCATCGACGATCCGGCTCAGGGGGATGCCCATGGGCACCTCCACCAGACCGATATTGTTCACCTTGCCCACCAGGGAGAAAATCTTGGTGCCGGTGCTGTGGGGCACGCCGATGCCGGCGAACCAGTCGGCGCCTTTGTCGATGATCAGCGGCACATTGGCCCAGGTCTCCACGT
>CAZLRL010000368.1:2722-3380 GCA_964561645.1 uncultured Desulfobacterales bacterium | reverse complement strand
CAAAAAACACACCATGAACGACGACCACTATTACATGGGCAAGGCTTTGGCCCAGGCCCGGTTGTCCCTGGACGCGGGGGAGGTGCCGGTGGGCGCGGTGCTGGTCATCGGCGAGGGGAAAATCCTGGCTCATGCCCACAATTTTCCCATCTCGCTGAACGATCCCACGGCCCACGCCGAGATTCTGGTTTTGCGCCAGGCTGCTGAAATCCTGGGGAATTACCGGTTGCCGGGCACCACCCTCTATGTTACTATTGAACCGTGCCTGATGTGCACCGGGGCCCTGATTTACGCCCGGGTGCCGCGCCTGGTTTTCGGGGCATTGGACCCCAAGGCCGGGGCCTGCGGGTCCCTGTATCAGATTCACGAGGATGAGCGGCTCAACCATCGCCTGGAAGTGACCGGCGGCGTCCGGGAGGCCGAGTGCCGGGAATTAATGCAGCAATTTTTCCAGGCCAGGCGTTGAGGCGCATGTAGAGCCTCGGCGCGGCGGTTTTGGTGCGTAAGACGCACCCTACATTTTGCTTAAGAAAATGTAGACGCAGCATGAAAATTTATCCGTAGGGGCGAACCCATGGGTTTGCCCGACCGGGCGGGCACGCGGGCATGCCCCTACTAGACTTTATTTTCGTCCGAGGACCTGACGGTGGGCGGTGCC
>CAZLRL010000368.1:0-2712 GCA_964561645.1 uncultured Desulfobacterales bacterium | reverse complement strand
TGCGCCCGCCCGGGTGGACACGCGGTGCCCCTACAATAGACTTTATTTTTCGACTAAGGACCTGATGGTGGGCGGTGCCCACCCTACCTTTAATTTTTTTGAACACAGAACCCCCGCCCAGACAGTTCAGGGGCTGCAGAGGCAACATCGTTAACTTATAGAAACCGAAAACCGAAAACTGAAAACTGCTAAAGGAGGGGTACCGAAGAGGCCGTAACGGGGTCGACTCGAAATCGACTTGGGGGCTAATCACCCTCACGTGGGTTCGAATCCCACCCCCTCCGCCAATAAATTATAGTAATATCAGTAAGTAAATTTATTGAGACCTCCAAAAAAGCGCGTCCCTGAGGTGTCCCCAGGATTGTCTTGGGGACATTTTTTTGTGCCCGGTGTTCCGACTGAAATCCTCTTTATCAGCTTGTCCAGTCCCGCAGTTAACTTAATTCTCAAGTAAGGGGATCTGAAACCAACCCCCAAATCGACGATCTTTACAGTGAAGAAACCGGCGAGATCACACCTTTTAAGGGGAAAGGTTCTGGAGACGTCGGCCCGGATCGCCTGACCGCACTTTTCTCAATTAGGGAACGGGAGATTTGGCCGATTTTCACCCCTGATGCGGTGAATATTTTTGTCTGGGTACCGGGTCCAAGTCACCCCATTCAACCCAGCCGTGCAGCTTCACCAAATCCTTGGGACACCCAGGGCCGCCAAAATTTAATCCCCAATTTGGCAAAATTATTGATAACCTTAAATTAAGATGTTGGAGTATTCTGGATTTGATTTCGAAAGATTTCCGGTTCAATAAATTCTTTACCTGCATAGCGGCCATGGATTCAAAGCTGGTGTTGCCTCATTTCTGCTGACCTTCCCCCAAGGTAGGTTCAAATGCTCCCGGATTTGGAAAAAATCATCACTGCGGACCGCAAGGCCCGGGAAGCCGTGGGCCGGGCCAGGGAAGAGGCCGAGGCCTTGCTGGCTGAAACCCGGGTGAAGCTCGAGTCTCTCCAAGCCGACCTGGACGCGGAGCTCGAGCAGCTTAAAACAACCACCGCCCAGGAAATCTCCCAACAGGCCGAAACCCGGGCCGCACAAATCGCCGCGGCCACGGACCGGTATGTGGCCAAGCTCACCGCTCAAGCCCAGAGTCGGGAGGAGGAGGCCGTATCATTTCTGGTGTCCCAGGTGCTGGCCGACTAGGGTTCAAGATTTGGCGTTATGCTTACGGCAGCGCCAAAATCATGGCCCTGAAGAGCCGTTTGCTGACGCCGGAGGATTACTATTTTCTCCTGCGGGCCCGCACCCTCGACGAATTTTTGGGATACCTGACCACCACCGCGTATGGTCCCCTCCTGAGCGGCTGGGACTGGCAGGGGCCGGAGGCTGAAAAAGAGTTTAGCCGCCGGCTTTACGGCGAGTTGGCCCAGGCTTATCTTAAGGTGCAGCGGGGTTTGCACAAACGGGAGCAGCGTTTCATCGGGATTCTGGGTCGGCGTCTGGTGGCGGAAAATCTCAAGGTGGTGCTCCGGGCCCTGCACCATAAGCTGCCGCCCGAGCAAGCGGCCGCCCTGCTGTCCCCCCTGGACGGACTCACTCCCCTGGACTTTGAGGACTTGGTCCACCAAGGGTCCATCCAGGGCTTAACGGATTTTCTCGCCCCGACTCCCTGGGGGCCGCCCCTGGCCCGGGGCCTGCCCCGGTACCTGAAGGAAAGCAATCTTTTCCCCCTGGAAATGTCCCTGGACCTCTGGGTCTTTCAGGGCATCCGGCAGGGGGTCGAGGACCTGTCCGGCGCTGACCGCCGCTTGGCCGGAGCCCTGCTGGACATCCTGGCGGATATCACCAATCTCGACTGGCTGGCGCGTTTCAAGGACCTGTACGGCTTCGCCGGGGAAGAGATTTACCAGTATCTCCTGGAGGCCGGTCGGTTCCAAAAGCCCCGGGAGCGCCGCCGCCTGGCTTTTGCCCCGGATCTTGACGCCCTGGCGGCCGAACTGCCGCCCCAGCCTTACGGGAAGATACTGCTGGGCGCCGGCGAGGTGGCCGAAGTGGAGCGGCGCTTGCAAGATTTCTGGCTGCAGTCTCTGGACAAGGTTCTCTCCCTGCCTCTTTTCCAGATCGGTTTGCCCATGGCCTATTTGTTTCTCAAGGAACTGGAAATTGCCGACCTCATTACCATGATGACCGGTTTGCGGTTGAATCTCACGGCTGAGGGGATTCAACCCTATTTGCACGGCAAAGCCGCCGGACAAGTCCATGTTTAAACCCGTTCCCATGGTCCTCATCAACCTCCAGGTGGAAGAGGAGGATATCTCCCGGGCCACCGCGGTGTTGACCAGACTTCGGATCATGCACCTCATCAACCTGGTGGAGACCCCGCTGGGCAAACTGGGTTACATGGGTCATCTGGAGCGGGATCTGCTGGCTCGCTACGAGCGGGCCGGTGAAGAAGTGGATCGGTGGGCCCAGGCTTTGGGCCTCACCCCGCAGGTGGTTGATGTCCCGGCCGATCTCGATCCCGCCAAGGACATCTATCGTCTGGAAGACAGCCTGGAGCGCATCCGCCAGCGCGTCGGCCCGGTGGTCCAGCGCCTGCAGGAGGGCCAAGACCGGCTGGCCGTTCTGAAAAGGCACCAGGACAATCTGCGGTATCTTTTGCCCACCGGCCTTGATCTGCAGGAATTGACCCGGCTCCAATTCACCCACCTGGTCCCG
>CAZLRL010000367.1:0-3382 GCA_964561645.1 uncultured Desulfobacterales bacterium | reverse complement strand
CCTGCAGGGAGTAGAGAATGTCAAAACCCGCCACCCAGAGGAGGACCGCGCCGCCCAGCACTAGGGGCACCAGGCCCACCTCGCCCCGGACCGCGATCCAGCCCCCCAGGGGCGCCAGGCCCAGGGCCGCGCCCAGGAAAAAGTGGGCCGCCCAGGTGAAGCGTTTGGTGTAGGAGTAAAAAAATACCACCATCAGGGCGAAGGGGGCCAGGAGGCGGCAGAGTGGGTTGAGGCGGCCGGCGGCCCACCAAAAGAGGAGCGAGCTGGCCGCGATGAATAGAATCGTGGCCCGGCGGCTGATCAGGCCCCGGGGCAGGGCCCGGTCCGCAGTGCGGGGATTCAGGGCGTCCACTTGAGCGTCAATCAGGCGGTTGAAGGCCATGGCCGCGCTCCGGGCCCCCACCATGGCCAGGAGGATGTAGCAGGCCTGGGACCCGGTGGGTAGCCCCTGCGCGCCCAGGAGCGCGCCCATAAAAGCAAAGGGCAGCGCAAACACGGTGTGTTCGATTTTGATCATCTCCAGGAGGATCTGTAATTGGCGGGAAAATGAGGCGAGGACGCTTGGCGCTGGCATGTTCAATACTGTTTTCGGTTTTCAGTTTTCGGTACGAGTCATTCATGACCTCTCGGCTCTCTCAAAGCCATGAAAAGGCCCGGGGTCAACCCAGTCCCAGCTTCGGCCATAGCTCGTCAACCTTTCGTTTCACTTCCGGGTCCATGGCGATCACCTCGGGCCATTCCCTTAAAAAACCCTCCTCCGGCCATTTGCGGGTGCAATCGAGGCCCATTTTGGACCCGTAATGAGGCAGCGGCGAGGCGTGATCCAGAGCATCGACGGGTCCATCGGCAAATACCGTATCCCGCCTCGGATCCACGTTGTTCCCCAGCCGCCACAGCACCTGGGAAAGATCCTGCACGTCCACCTCCCGGTCGAAGACCAGGATGATCTTGGTGAACATCATCTGCCCCAGGCCCCACAGGGCGTGCATGACCTTGCGGGCGTGACCGGGATAGCGCTTGTCGATGGACACGAAGGCCAGATTGTGAAACACGCCTTCCACCGGCAGGTTCAAGTCCACGATTTCCGGCAGGGTCTTTTTGATCAGGGGCATGAAAATCCGCTCCGTGGCCTTGGCCATGAAGCAGTCCTCCATGGGCGGCCGCCCCACGATGGTGGCCGGGTATACGGCCTGGCGCCTCCGGGTCAGGGTGGTCACATGAAAGACAGGATATTCATCGGCCAGGGAGTAATAGCCGGTGTGGTCGCCGAAGGGGCCTTCGATGCGGCGTTCTCCAGGCTCAACATAGCCCTCGAGCACGATTTGGGACTGGGCGGGCACCATCAGGGGGATGCTGATGCAAGGCACCATCTCCACGGGCTCCTGGCGCAGAAAACCGGCGAAGAGGATTTCGTCGATGTCCTCCGGCAACGGCGCGGTAGCGGCATAGGTCACCGCGGGGTCCGGCCCGATGGCCACCGCCACCGGCAGGGCCTCGCCCCTGGCCTCGGCCAGCCGGTAGTGCTGGGCGCCCCCTTTGTGCCGGTGCCAGTGCATGCCGGTGGTTTGCTTATCATAGACCTGCAGGCGGTACATGCCCACGTTGCGGCGGCCGGTTTCCGGATGATGCGTGATCACCACCGGGAGAGTAATAAAGGGGCCGCCGTCCTGGGGCCAGCAGGTGAGGACCGGCAGCTTGCCCAGGTCCACCTCGTCCCCTTGCAGCACCACCTCCTGGCAGGGCGCCCGGGACACGGTTTTGGGGAAGATATTGCTCAACCGCCTGAGTTTGGGGATCAGTTTGAGCTTCTTGATCAGGGTATCGGGGGCCTCGGCTTCGAGAAAGGTCAACAGATCGGCGGCAATGGCGTCCAGGCTTGCCACCTCCAGGGCCAGGCACATGCGCCGCAGGGAGCCGAACGTGTTCATCAACACCGGCACATCAAAGCCCGGCACATTTTCAAACAGCAAGGCCGGACCCTCCTGTTTGCAGACCCGGTCGGTTATTTCGGTGATCTCAAGGTTGGGGCTCACGGGCTCCTGAAGGCGCCGGAGTTCCCCGGCCCGCTCCAGGGCCTGGATGAAATGCTGCAAGTTCTGGTATCCCATAATATTCCTGGCGGAAAATCCGCTGGTTTTATTGACCTTTTGACTCCTCGATAGCCTGCGTCCACCACTGCCGGGACATTTCCATCATTAGGGGTGCCGGGGCCAGATCCTGGCTGAGCGCGGCCAGGGTCTCCTCCGCGACCCGGCCGTCCCGCACCATCTCTTCCCCCGCCTGGGCCGTGGCGGCCAAAATTTTTGTCACCTGGGATTTAAGCTCGGGAACCATAAGGGCCTCCGAAGAATGACGATAGATCTCCGCCACCAGGTCAGGGCCGAAGGCCAGGCGCACGGTGAGGGACAGGGCCTCGAACATGCTCTGTTCCCAAAACCCGCACACGCTCAACACCGCCACCTTGGGCACCTTCTCGAAGCGGTAGGGGGTGCCGCCTTCCGGGGACACCATGCCCAGCGGGTCAACCATGGGCATGGTGCGCTCGATGAAGCGCTTCATCCGGGCATTCATGGTCATATGATAGATCGGGGTGGCCAGAACCACGATATCGGCCTCCAGGTACCGCGCAAACAGCTCCTCGGCCATGTCGTCTTTCTGGACACATCGTCCCAGGTCCTTCACCCAGCAGCTGAAACATCCCAGGCAGTCATTAATCTTGTACTGGCGCAGATACACCGTCTCGGTGGAGGCGCCGGCCCGCCGGGCGCCTTCGAGGAAATTTTGTAACACCAGCTCGGTTTTGCTGGTGTCGTTATCCCGGGGACTGCTGTTAAAGGCCACGATTTTCATACGTCCTCCTTTTCGAGGTCTTGGCCTCACGAAACGCATCCAGCCTGCAACCTGTCTACCCCATCAGCTTTTGGCTGATAGAGTATCACCGCCGAAGAAACTCATTCATACCATCTCCTTAGGTAGGGGCTGGAGCTGACCGCTAAATTGACCGTAGTATCGGCATCTCGGTCAAGACTCCATAACCATACAGGAAGCGGTAGAAGGTGAGCAAGCCCTCTTGCTGGCGGTCCGACAGGTCATAATTCAAAAGACGGAAGTAACCGTGCAAATCCGCCGGGCTCAGGCCCACCAGGGAGGAGGCCCGGCGGCAGATTTCTTCCAGGGCCGCCAGCCCCCAGCGTTTGGACAGCAGCAGGGCCCGGTGCACGGCTCGCGCTTCCGAGGCCTTTTCCTGGTAATATTGCCGCCGCACGGCCCAGACCCCGAAAACAAAGGGCAGGCCCGTGAGTTCGTGCCAGGCCCGGCCCAGGTCCAAAAAATACGGGTAGAGGCCCGCGGCCCGCAAGCGCAGGGCTTCGTCGCCTATGGC
>CAZLRL010000366.1:0-3394 GCA_964561645.1 uncultured Desulfobacterales bacterium | reverse complement strand
TCCCACTATCTCACCGTGGCTGCGCTCAGCCTCTTGCCGCCCCTGGATCTGACCCTGGTGGGCGACCCCGGCCAGCCCCAGACGGAGGCCTTGCTGGCCGAGATGTACCGCCGCTTCCTGCCGGAACGGCGGCTGGTCTTGAAAAATCCGCCGGACGCGGTCCGGGTGGAGGAGCTGATTCCGGGCGTGAAGGAATATGCCCCGGTGGAGGCGGGTTCGGCGGCCTATGTCTGTCATCAGTTCACCTGCCAGCCTCCCACCGGGGATCCCGAAGAGTTGGCGGGCAAACTGGATAAAATCTCGCCGTCGGCCGGGTAGATATTGAAAATGTGTAGAAACCCGTTACCCGGTATCACTGGTTTAGTGTCATTCTGAGGGAGCGAAGCAACCGAAGAATCTAGTGTAGCGTCTCTTAAATCCTATGACATTTATTGGGCGGCAATATTCGCAGAAAGTTTTTTGAAAGTCTTCCTTTTCTAAAGGGGATTTAAGAAGATTATTAAGGGATTATAAGAAATCCCCCCTGACCCCCCTTTAAAAAAGGGGGGAAATTTAAAGTCTTTTGGCGCCGGAAAACATTTCAGAAAATATCACCTTAATTGTGAGACACAACACTAGTAAATTTAATTACCTAGACCCTTCGCGGCGCTCAGGGTGACAGAAAAGAGAGAAGTTATCGAATGTGAGCAAAGCAGAGCTTTGCCTCCAAGTGGGTTCCCAAGCAGGAGCTTGGGAACCAGAAAATAAAGGACCGTGTAGGGCGCGTCTCAGGCGCCAAAAAATGGTGCGTGAGACGCACCCTACATTAATTTTTCTGTGCTTAGGTGGCGAATAAAATTTTTTTGCCTAATTGGTCCCCAAAATAATGTTCTAAGAACATGTCCCAGTAATTTTCCTGATATTTTCTCATAGTAATGCTTAGGGATTGCACCCAGGCGGTTTCGGTCCTATAATGCCTTCCCAGAGACACCGCCAAGGAGGGCCGCCATGGACCGGGACAGCCGCGTCGAGCTGGTGCGCACCCTGACCAGAGAAGTCATCGCCACGGTGCGGCCGGAGAAAATCGTCACCTTCACCGAGGACTTCGCCGCTCTGGCCATCAGCGGCGGGCTCATCCGGGCCGAGGAAAGCCTGGCGCAATTTTCCGCCCGCAGCCGCACCCTGGACACCACCCTGGTGGCCGGCATGTTTTTCCAGGTCCTGCGGGAGGCGGAAAACCTCCCGGCCAGCACGCCGGAGCGGGTGTCCTTCATCCGCCGCCAGGCCAAAAGTTATCTGGCCACCCGCCTGGCCGGCCAGATCACCCTGACCCAATTTTTCCGTCTCTTAAACCTCATCGAAGAAAATGTTCAGGGCTACTTCGACGAGGTCCGGGGAGGTTGGGTGGCCGACAAGGCCCCCCTGACGGCAACCCCGGTGACCGCGACCGTGCCACTCTCATCCCAGGAACTCATCCAGGCCGAGCCCCTGCGCCAGGCCCTGAACGCCCTGCCCCTGACAGCCAAAGGCCGGCGCAAGCTGACCAGCGAGGCCCTGGAGGAATTTCTGCGCCAGACCCACGGCACCTGGTTCCGACTCCTGGACTTTGAGGAACATTTCCAGGTCAACAAAAAGACGGCCTGGGCCTACCTCAACCAACTGGTCCAGGAGGGCATCCTGGAGCACAACGGCGAAAAAGCCAACAAAGTGCGCTACATGGTGGCCACTACCTTCCTGAGCTGAGCTTTTCCTGCCTGATAGCTTCGGTCTTGGCAAACCTGCCAGAAAAAAGCTATATTTATAAATTGGGGTTGGTCAGCCGAGCCCCTTATTGCGACTTTAATCACCGCCTGGCGGTAAGGAAATTTTTAATGGCCAAGGGGAAAAACCGGGCAGCCCAGGGGCGCAAACTGGAGATCAAGGTGATCCCCCCTTCCTGCCTGAACCTGACCCTGGCCGAGATTATTTGTAACTTGGGCCCCGGCCCCCTCCTGTGGCCGGGAGGCGCCGGCCGGGCCCAGGGACTAAAATTTACGCCTTATGACCTCAAAAAGAAACGGGGCCGCAAGCCCAAAGCCCCGGAAGCCGCGGCTGGTAGCCAAAAACACCGCGTCTCCGGGAAATCCTCATCCTGACCCACCCGTCCCCCAGGCTGTCTTCCAGGTTCTGAACCAGGCTTCCCGGCCCACTGACCACATCGTCATTCGAGGTGCCCGGGAGCACAACCTGAAAGACATCGACGTGGAGTTGCCCCGGAACCGCTTCATCGTCATCACCGGGGTGAGCGGCTCGGGGAAGTCCACCCTGGCCTTCGACATCCTCTACGCCGAAGGGCAGCGCCGCTACGTGGAGAGCCTGTCGGCCTACGCCCGGCAATTCCTGGAGCTGATGGACAAGCCCGACGTGGAGTACATCGAGGGCCTGTCCCCGGCCATCGCCATCGAGCAGCGCAGCGCCTCCAAGAACCCCCGCTCCACCGTGGCCACGGCCACCGAGATTTATGACTACCTGCGGGTGCTGTTCGCCCGGGTGGGCCTGCCTTTTTGCTACGAGTGCGGCCGCCCCATCGCGTCTTTGTCCGTGCCCCAGATGGTGGACCAGATCATGGAACTCCCCCCGGGGAGCCGCATCACCCTGCTGGCCCCGGTGGTGATCAACCGCAAAGGGGAGCACACCAAGCTCCTGGAGCGCCTGCAGCGGGAGGGTTACAGCCGGGTGCGCCTGAACGGGGAAATTTTCGACCTGGAAGAGATCCCGGCGCTGGATAAAAACAAGCGCAACACCATCGAGGCGGTGGTGGACCGCCTGGTGATCAAGGATGATTTGGCCCCCCGCCTGACCGACTCCCTGGAGCTGGCCCTGAAGCTCAGCGAAGGTACCGTGCGGGTGGACGTATCCGGCGGCGAGGAACTGCTGTTCAGTGAAAAGTTTGCCTGCGACGTTTGCGGGGTCAGCCTGCCGGAGATCAATCCCCAGCTCTTTTCCTTCAACAGCCCCCAGGGGGCCTGCCCGGCCTGCAGCGGTCTGGGCACCCGCCTGATCCTGGACCCGGACCTGGTGGTGCCCAACCCGGAGCTGTCCCTGCGGGAGGGGGCCATCCGCCCCTGGGCCCAGCGCCACACCCTGCGGCATCAGCAAATGCTGGAGTCCCTGGCCCAACATTACCGCTTCTCCATCCACACCCCGTTTCGGAATTTGCCGCTGGAGGTCCAGCAGGCCCTGCTCAACGGCTCCCAGGGGCAGCCGATCAAGTTCTATTATGATTACGGCGGACGGCGCATTCATGAAGCCCGGCCGTTTCCGGGCATCATCCCTTATCTGGAGGAGCGCTATCATGAGACCGACTCCTCCTATGTGCGGGATGAAATCGAGCAGTTCATGACGGTGCGCCCCTGCCCGGATTGCCAGGGGGCCA
>CAZLRL010000365.1:0-3396 GCA_964561645.1 uncultured Desulfobacterales bacterium | reverse complement strand
CGCCGACAAGGTCTACAACGCGCTCCGGGCCAAAATCGACGAACTGGGGCTGGACGTGGTCCTCGAAAAAACCGGCTGCATCGGCTATTGCCAGCGGGAGCCCCTGGTGGACGTGGTTTATCCCCGGCAGGTCCGCCTGTCCTACCAGGCCATGACCCCGGAGTCAGCCCGGGCCCTGGTGGAGGCCCTCAACCAGGGCGAGGTTTACCCGGAGAACCTCCTCTGCCGCATTGACGCCGAAGACCTGCTGGTGGAGGGCCGCCTGCGGCCCTATGCCAACCCCCACCCCCCGGACCTGCCGGTGGACACCCCCCGCTACGAAGATCTGCCCTTTTTCGGCAAACAGGTCAAGGTGGCCCTGCGCAACTGCGGCTTCATCAACCCCGAGCACATCGAGGAGTACATCGGCCGGGGCGGCTATCAGGGCCTGTTCAAGGTGCTCACCGAAAAATCTCCGGAAGAGGTCATTGCGGAAGTCAAATCCTCGGGCCTTCGAGGCCGGGGCGGCGCCGGTTTTCCCACCGGCCTCAAGTGGGAGTTCGCCCGCAAAAACGACAGCCACGAGAAATTTGTCATTTGCAACGCCGACGAAGGCGACCCCGGCGCCTTCATGGACCGGGGCATCCTGGAGGGCGACCCCCACGCGGTCATCGAAGGCATGGCCATCGGCGCCTATGCCATCGGCGCTCACGAGGGCTTTATTTATTGCCGGGCGGAATACCCCCTGGCCATTCACCGGCTGAAAATCGCCCTGAAACAGGCCGAGGACCTGGGACTTCTGGGCGACAGAATCCTGGGCACCAATTTTTCCTTCCAACTGGAAATTCGCCAAGGCGCCGGCGCTTTCGTCTGCGGCGAGGAAACCTCCCTCATCGCCTCCATCGAAGGCAAGGTGGGCGAACCCCGGCCCCGGCCGCCCTTTCCGGCCCAAAGCGGCCTGTGGGGTATGCCCACCATCATCAATAACGTCAAGACCTGGAGCCACATCGCGCCCATAATCATGCGGGGTGCGGAGTGGTACAGCAGCTTCGGCACCGACAAGGCCCCGGGCACCACGGTTTTCGCCCTGGTGGGCAAAGTCAACAACACCGGTCTGGTGGAAATTCCCCTGGGCCTGACCCTCAGGGAAATGATTTACGACATCGGCGGCGGCATCGCCGGCGGCCGGGAGTTCAAGGCGGTCCAAACCGGCGGCCCCAGCGGCGGCTGCATCCCCGCCGAGTTCCTGGACACCCCGGTGGACTACGAGTCCCTGGCCGCGCTGGGCTCCATCATGGGCTCCGGCGGCATGATCGTCATGGATGAGCGGGACTGCATGGTGGACGTGGCCAAATATTTCATCGAATTCACCCAGGATGAGTCCTGCGGCAAATGCACCCCTTGCCGGGAAGGCACCCTCCGCCTCCTGGAAATGCTGGAAGACATCACCGAAGGGGTGGGCAGCGAAGCGGATATCGACAAGCTGGTCAAAATGAGCCGGCTCATCAAAAAGACCTCCCTGTGCGGCCTGGGCCAGACCGCGCCCAACCCGGTTCTGTCCACCATCCACTACTTTCGGGATGAATATGTGGCCCATGTCCGGGACGGCATCTGCCCGGCCAAGGTCTGCAAGTCCCTCATCACCTTCCGGGTGGTGGAAGACAACTGCACGGGCTGCCAGCTGTGCCGCCTGAAATGCCCGGCCGAAGCCATGGAGGGGGCCAAAAAAGAGCCCCACCGCATCATCCAGGACAGATGCACCAAGTGCGGCACCTGTTTTGAGTCCTGTAAGTTCGACGCCATTGTGGTGGAGTAGCAGTGAGCGGTGAGCGGTGAGCATTGAGCAGTTAGCAGTTTGGGAACCGCCAGCACTAATTGATCCGCAAAACGGACGCAACACCATTAAAAGCTCAAAGCTCATGGCTCAAAGCTCATAGCTATGATGTAGGGCGGGCACTGCCCGCCGATAATCGGTGCGTAAGACGCACCCTACATAATACGAAACCACACTGTAGGGCGCGTCTCACGCGCCAACTCGAAACTTAAAACTTGAAACCAAAAGCTCAAAGCTCAGAGCCCAAAGCTCAGAGCCCAAAGCTCAAAGCTTAAAGCTTATAGCCTTAATTTTATAACCTAAAGCCTTACCCCCGAGAATAATACGCCCATGGTAAACCTGACCATCAACGACAAAGCCATCGAAGTCCCCGCAGGCACCACGGTCCTGGAAGCAGCCCGGCAATTGGGCTTCACCATTCCCACCCTCTGCCACCAGGAAGGCCTCAAACCCTATGGCGGCTGCCGCTTGTGCCTGGTGGAAGTAACGGACGGTTCCCGCACCCAGCTCACCACCTCCTGCACCTATCCGGCCACCGAAGGGCTGGCGGTGCAAACCGACACCGAAGAGGTCCTGGAAGGCCGCCAGCTGGTCATGGACCTGCTGCTGTCCCGCTGCCCCGAGGTGCCGGCGCTCCAGGAAATGGCCCGCCAGATGGGCCTCGAGGGACCGAGCTTCCCCAAGGGTGAGGGCGACTGCATCCTCTGCGGCAAATGCGTGCGCATGTGTTTTGAGGTCCAGGGCGTGGGCGCCATCAGCATGATGAACCGGGGCGCCAAACGCCGGGTTACCACTCCTTTTGGCGAATTCTCCCAGGTCTGCCGCACCTGCGGGGCCTGCCAGTTTGTCTGCCCCACCGGCCACTTCGAAGACATCGGCCGGGTCAGCGGTAAAACCGCCGTCCCCAAGGCCTCCGAGTTCAATGTGGGCCTCAACCCCCGGGGAAACATCTTCCGCACCTATGCCCAGGCGGTGCCCAGCACCCCCGTGATTGACAAAAACAACTGCATCCGGCTGCTCACCGGGAACTGCGGCTTGTGCGCCGAGGCCTGTACCGCCGAGGCCATCGATTACGAGCAACAGGATGAATCCATGGTTCTCCAAACCGGCAGCGTCATCCTGGCGCCGGGTTTCAAGCCCTACGACCCCACGGTGCTGGTGGACTATGGCTACACCCGTTATGACAATGTCTATACCAGCCTCGAATTCGAGCGCCTGCTCTCGCCCGGCGGCCCCTTTGCCGGCCACGTCCAGCGCCGCTCCGACGGCCAGGAACCGAAAAAGATCGCCTGGCTCCAGTGCGTGGGTATGCGCAGCGACCGGGAGGAGGCCCATCCGTATTGTTCCGGCTTCTGCTGCATGGCCTCCCTGAAACAGGGCATGATCGCCAAAGAACACCTGGGCACCGACCTGGACACCGCGGTCTTTTATATGGACATGCGCACCCCCAGAAAGGACTTTGAAAAATACTACCTCAGGGCCGAAGACCTGGGGGCCCGTCTCATCCGCTCCCGGGTGCACTCCATCCACGAGGACGAAGCCACCCAAGACCTTACTATTCGCTTCAGCACCGAAGCTGGGGA
>CAZLRL010000364.1:0-3397 GCA_964561645.1 uncultured Desulfobacterales bacterium | reverse complement strand
GGCGGCGAGATCGGGGGCGGTGCCTTCCCAGACCTGGGATTCCCCCCGGGGCGGCGGGGGGAAAACCTTGACCACCTGGGTGAAGGAGCCGGTGAGGCCCACCGCGACGGGCGGCAGGTCCAGATCGGCCAGGCCCCACGTCGGGATGGTCTCTTTTTTGGCCTTGAGTTTGGCCTTGAAGGAGGGCACCCGGGGCTCGTTGATTTCCTTGACTATGGAGACCACCGCGGGCAGATCCACGGCCACTGCATCATAGCCATGGTCCAGCAGGCGTTCGATTTCCAGGGTGTTGTCGGCGGTGAAGCTGATCTTGCGGGCCCAGGCCGCGTAAGGGAGGCCCATAATGGTGGCCAGCATGGGCCCCACCTGCGCGGTGTCCCCGTCGATGGCCTGTTTGCCGGTGAAAATCAGGTCCGCGCCCTCCAATTTGGTGATGGCTCGGGCCAGGGTCAGGGCCGTGGCCCAGGTGTCCGCGCCTGCAAAGGCCCGATCCGAGACGAGCACCGCGGCGTCGGCTCCGTACCCCAGGGCTTCCCGCAGGGCCTCTTCGGCCTGGGGCGGCCCCATGGTGATGATGGTCACCGTGCCCCCTCGGGCCTCCTTGACCCGCAACCCCTCCTCCAGGGCATACAAATCAAAGGGGTTGATGATGGACTTGATGCCTTCCCTTTTCAGGGTATGGGTCTCGGGGTCCAGGCGCACTTCCTGGGTTTCGGGGACCTGCTTGATGCAGACGATGATGTTCATAGGGAGCAGTTAGCAGTCAGCAGTCAGTTTTATGTAGGGCGGGCACTGCCCGCCGCAAAGGGGTATGGCTGATTTTTTAATGGCGGGCGGTGCGCAGCCCCACATTTTGGTGCGTAAGACGCACCCTACATTTTTTATTCTTTCCTTAATTAGACTTTTGCTTTATCTTTATTATCTAAAGTCTGTCGACCTACCCTTAGACACTTTTCAATTTCTTTTCTAACTATTTCTCTGGATTCTTGATTTTTCAAAAGATTAAATATATCTTCATGAAGTTCTGCATATTCAACATTCTCCCTTAATTCCCGTTCACTAAAACCACCGCGCATATTATTCAAATCGGCTTTCCTTCCTTGCCTAGGAGATAAAAACCAAAACTCTCCGAGATTCCTTCCAGCATTTTTTAGGTGGAAGAATGGCTTAAAAGGCCTATTTCTATCATTGGGACCGCAATAAATATTAAAATAATGGGTGAAATAGTTTTTAAAATCATCATTGTAGTAAATTTGATTCAGAGGTTCTTCTTGGTTTTCGATAATGTCAATAATTGCCAATAAAGCTATATACTCAAAATCGACAGGTTAAGAGGAGAATACCCTTAACTCATGCGGCTTTGAGGGATTTATTCACCTCCAGGCGGATTGCGTGCTGAAATTGTTTCTGCATCAGGTCCACACTAAAGTTGGTTTTGAGTTGGAAGATACTCCACGGTTTGCCTGGTCTGATGTCATCTTTCCGAGCTCGCAAGAGCAAGAGATAGGCGATCAGCGCGATCCCCAGGGATTTTTCGATGCGCGGCAGCTTTTTGGTCACCTGGTGTTCGCCTAATCCCAAACCGGATTTGAGCTCTTTGAAAAGAATTTCTATGGCCCAGCGCCTCTGGTAAATGTCAATCACCTGTCTCGCGGTCAACTCCAGCAGATTGGTCACCAGGAGTTTGGTGTTTTTGGGGCCCACGTTACGCCCTTTTTTGGTCAAGACCACGGTGACATCTCCCAGGTGCTTGAGACGGGTGAGCTTGGCAAAGACCCAGAAGGTCTTGCGTCCTTTGTAGTCAGGCAAGCGAGGAATCCAGGTCTGGCGATAACAGCTATGCGGCGTATGCTTCACCAAGTTCCTTAAACTTTTGCCGTCGGCCAGATTCCAGGTGCGCGCGATGGCAAAAACGAACCCCCAGCGGCGTTGGGAATCGGCCTTATCCCGGGCCTGGATCAGTTGCATATTGTCTTTGGCGGCAAAGGCGGCATCGCCCACGACTATGACCACCTTAGCCCAATCAGGGGGTTGAAAGTGGCTGAGCATGTGCCGAAAAAGCGCATTTTCCCTTTGATAATCGGGATGGCCCTTGGGCAGGACCATCTGAAAATCCACGGGAAGGCGATAGTCATCCCAGGCCACCATGAGCACGACAAATTTGATCCCGAAGAACCAGGCCTGGTGCTCGCTCAGGCGCCCCTTTTGCGCGGCCGGATTTTTTTGACCCCGTTTGTCTTTTTTGCTGCCGTCGGCAATAAGATAGAGCACTTTATTTTTCGGCACCGGCAGAGTCTTTATGGTTTCCTCAGCAAACCAGTGGAGGAGCACCTTGAGGCTCCAATACCCGGCGGCTAACAACCGCCGGAACCGCCATTCGGTGATAAAACCAGGAGCAGATTGAGATAAGCCGCTCAAGGTCCTGGCCCCCGAGGTGACAATCTGCATGACGATCAACCAGCAAAAGATCAACTGATGTCGATGGCGCCAGACACCGGGCATGCCTTTGAACAAGGTTCTGATCGCGGGCGGCAACCAGGTAAATGACCATTTTCGCTTGATATCTGGCATGGTTGAGACCACCTGAAAGTGGGCGATCTCTAACCATATATAATCATTACCAAAAAGTCTAGTATATATTATTAATAATATTAGCAGCTTATGCGACTGTCCTCGTGTTGAGCATAAATGAATTGACCATACCCTTGGCCTGCAAGGGCCGGGCCGGGGTTACCCGTCGTTTTTGAGTATATACCTATGTGGTTTAAATTCCCTACCTGGAATGGGCTCCATATTTCGAATTATTGCGAGAAATTGGTTAAGGTCCATTCTCGTTCCTAATAAAGCTTGGAAACCAGAAGTGGCGGGCGGTGCCCGCCCTACATATACTTTCCTCTTGTAGGGTGCGTCTTACGCACCGTAAAATTGCTTCTCCCAGAAGCTTGGTGCGCAGAGCGCACCCTACATGATTATGCCCAGGCTGGAAGCCTGTGCTCCCGGGTTATGCAGGTTGGGAGGGTGTGCGGGGAGGGCAGGTAGGGCGGGTTTAAAACCCGCCCCTACGTTCATGGGCATTTTGCTACAAATCTAGCCCTCCCGCCATAAAATCTGGTGCGTGAGACGCACCCTACATTTATAGCTCCTATTTTCTCGTCCCCAAGCTCCCGCTTGGGGACGCAATTGGTATCGAAGCTCCGCTTCGAAATACTCCAAAGCAGGAGCTTTGGATCAAAGCACGTTCCCAAGCAGGAGCTTGGGAACGAGGATAAACAGGATAAATCAACATAATGGCGGGCAGTGCCCGCCCTACATGTACTGCGCTTGGAACCAAAGACTTAAAGCTTATTGCTTATAGCTTATAGCTTATTGCTTATTGCTTAAAGCCCGATGGTGGGCG
>CAZLRL010000363.1:0-3425 GCA_964561645.1 uncultured Desulfobacterales bacterium | reverse complement strand
ATTATTCCCTTGGTCTGGTGCACCAACGGTGGCTAGGCCGGCGGGTAGTATAGCCCCACTTCGGTTCGATCTCTGTAAATGGAGTAAGGAATTACGGCAGTTCAAAAAGGACCACCCGGTACTTAAAATAATGTCTATACTTGCACCGGCCTCGGCAGTCGCGGCGGGGCCAAGCCCGCGAGCCGGCGGCAGCCCAAATATACGGGCGGCTCCGAGTTCGTTCCCTCCCGGCCGGTTATGTTGCCTGACAGGTTCTCCCCGATGAGGTCTCTGAAGATCTAGACCTGGACGGTCACCAGATGACTGGCATGCTTCGGCAGCACCGAACAATAGTTCCCGTCCAGGCGTACCCGTTGGCGCCGACTGACTTTTGGCGGTGACCGGGTTGCAAGCGGCCGGATTGACGGTAAGGGCCGGAGGCCGGCCCTTTGGTCTGCCTAGAAATCTCCTACCAGAGGTCCAAAACGTCGGTGTGTCGGGTGTTATACAGAACTCTCAAGGTGCGCCTCACCTGAAAGGAGGGCTCTGCTGACAATAATCACATGAACAAATACGTGATAGAACATGATAGCGCAGCCGACAGGTATCGCCATGTAGGCAAATCCCATCGGAAACATCAGCGCCGGCGAGGGTTGCGACATTGTCATTGTGGAAAGCGTAATGCCAAATTTTACCACCACACCCAGAAAGACGAGGATTAAGACGTCTCCCAGGACAAGGACACCATGAGCCACTCGCCGCGGCAGGCGGTCCAGAACAAAACTCATGGAAACCATCTGACCCGCTCTGAGGGGGACTGTTGCTCCTACAAAAACGAACCAGGACCCGAGAAAGGTGGCGACAATTTCCTCCGACCACGTGATGGACATGAACAGATTGCGCGCCACCACTTCACAGATCATGACTAGGGCCATGGCGCAAAGGCAGATAAATGCTACAGCTCTGGCGAACTTATCCAAGGCACCGCCAATTTTTATTAAAATATCCATCCCCCAATCTCCTGGGCCGCCAGCAAGAATCGCCAAGTCCTTTCGCAGTGTTAGGAATTTCCCCGAGGAGGCTCAATGGATACGGCGACCACCGTGAATCACTTCCACTGTTTCTGAAGTTCTCCCACCACCTCTTGGGCATCTTTCGGCAGCTTCGGAACATGTTTTGCATAGACGGGTTTCACCACCTCTCGATACGGCTTTAAGTTGAAGGGACCTTCGTATACTTTAACGCCGTATTCTTTCATCTTGTTGAGATCAGCTTTCTGGGATTTATCATAAGCAGCATTCATAATTTTATCGACTTCCGGGATGACCTCCATAACCATCTTGCGCTGCTCGGCATTGAGCTTTTCATTCCAGACTTTCAAACTTGCCAGGTCAAGGCAGGTGTTGGCAAAGACAGGAAGCGTCGATAAATATTTTGCCACCTCGTAAAGCTTCTGACTGTACAAATAAGGAATCGCGCCCTCGAATCCGTCTACGGCCCCGGTCTTTGCGGCCATGTACAACTCTGAGAACGGCAGCGCTACAGGACTGGCACCGAGTGCTTTGTAAGTCTCCATCATGATGGGCACCTGCATGAGTCTCATCTTCAGGCCCTTGAAATCCGCCGGAGTCTTCAGCGGTCTGACGTTATTCATCGGACTCCTGAATACATGGACGTTGAGCGACAGTCCCTTTATCTGCGCCTTCTCACCGGCGGCGAGCAATTTCTGGCCCAGAGGTCCCGTGTACACTTCTTCCATCTGGGCTTTATTGTTAAAGAGAAAAGGCAGTGCGAAAAGGCCCATTTCCGGAATAAACGAGGAGGCGACCCCACTTGTTTGGAAGGCAAAATCAAGGGTCCCCGCCTGAAGCAGCTCCATCAACTCTCTTAAGTCACCCAATTGGGCTGCCGGATAAACATCGACTTTTATTGTGCCGTTGCTCTTTTTTTCCAGCAGTTCTTTGAATTTTTTCGCCCCTATGCCCCAAGGGGTGTCTTCGGGAGAATCATGAGCGATTTTAAGCGTTAACGGTTCCTTAGCTGCTAAGATCTGGGGAAACGAGAAGATCGCCACTAACACCAAAGAGACAATGGCTATACCGGCCAAGAAATTTTTGTTTCTCATGATGTACTCCTCCTTTCTGTTGTAAACATCCAAAGCCAGGTAGGACCACCTCCAAAAAATCGCCAGCCAATTTTTTTCCTGTTTCACCTCCTTTAAGTAAGTTGTTTGTCCAGAATGAATATAAACCTGAATGAAGCCGTCCAGGCTTTGTTTACATAAAGAAAGCCTAGTATTTAAGCTCGTATGCCCAAAGAATAGGGGCGCCGTGAGGTACGGCTTCCACTTCGATCTGAGTGGCACAGGATGGGCAGTAAAACTCCCGGAATACGCACCACTCAGGGTCATAGGCGAGATTTCCGGGATGGAACTGGCTTGGGTTCCGGTCGTAGATGAGACAATAGAGCTTGTAATTATCGTTGTCTTCGCAGTAGACGAAGCCGCAATGACTGCAGACCGCCAACTTCCGATCCGTTTCATCCAGCATGATGTCGACGCAGGGAGTAAGACTGAAGAGCTTCTCCTTTATGGTAACGTCTTTAGGAGGGTTCAAACCGTTTTGGGCTATCTGTTTTTCCCTTTCCAGTTCCATCGAGAAGGAGGGACAGAAGTTCACCGTCTCCTCATGGAACTTTCCTATGAATCCAGGATATCCTCCTGCCTCCCTTTGTTGCACCATGCGGCGCACGTATTCCAGCCCTGGAATCCCTGTTCTCAGCCGCTCTGCCCTCCGCTCGGCTCTCAGCTTTTCTGTCTCTTTGTAGTCCACTGCCAAACTTTCAGGGTCAATCGCCACGGCATAGACCTTCTGTGCCACCTCCACAGTCACCATTCGATCCTCTAAATCTTTCACGATCAGGTCAGGGTCCCTCTCGATCGGATCGCCCAGTCCGGCACCGCCGCCGTGTGACGGTGAGACCCAAATGTCACCCGACTTAAGTATTCTTTCCGTGCAGGAAGTATGGCCGGCGTAGTGTTCAGCTTTTGCTTCTATCAGTTTGCCCACCTCTTCCGGTTCAAAGGGAAGAGGGGCATTGTGCTCAATCTTCTGGTAGACATCCGTGTCCCTGAACAGCTCAAAGTTGGAGGCGGCGCCGGGATACCCGCCAAACAGGCCCTGGTTCGAAGGCATCTTGTTGCCGGTGCCGTACTTGGTCAGGCTGATTGAGGGTGAATCATGGATCATGGTTACATGCGTTACGCCATTGCCGCCTCTAAACTTGCCAAAACCGCCGGTATCAGGCCGGTGATTTCTGGACAGATGGATGATCGGCAACCCAAGCTCTTCTGATTCAGCGTCAGTTACATAGCTCCAGGGATTGTACATGGTGATCGAGCTGTCGATACCGTCATGGTCCACCAGAGCGCCCATACCGCACGGAAC
>CAZLRL010000362.1:0-3427 GCA_964561645.1 uncultured Desulfobacterales bacterium | reverse complement strand
CAAAGAGTCTATCCGGGGAGGCATCCCGGTCCCGGGGCCCTCCCCTAACTGAAGGAGGCGGCGAATGTCCCATTACAGCGAAGTCATGATCGAGTTGACTGACAAGGGCTGCCTGGTGGCGGCCCTTGTTCGTTTGGGGTTCGAGCGGCAAGTCATCGAGGTGCACCGGACCCCCCAAACCCTTTACGGTTACCGGGGCGACGCCCGGGCTCAAAAGGCCCACGTCATTATCCGGCGGGCGGACGTGGGGCCCGCGGCCAACGACCTGGGGTTTGAGCGCCAGGCCGACGGCCGGTTCCGGGTATGGGTGTCCGAGTATGACCAGTCCCGCAACGGCTACAACGAGGCCTGGCTGGGCAGGCTCGAGCAAGCCTACGGCGTGGAAAAGGCCCGGGCCGAAGCCAGGAAGCGGGGCTACCGGGTCAGCGAACAGAAAGTGGACGACGGCCGGGTGCGGCTGGTGCTGAGGAGGTAGGTATGGCTGAGATCATCATCGACTTTGACCTTAACGGTGAGGTCAAGCTGGAAGGCAAGGGGTTTCAGGGGAAGACCTGCGATGAGGCCATGGGGGCCTTCGAGAAGGCCCTGGGTGTGGTGACGGACCGCAGAGATAAACCGGAGTATTTCCGGGCGGAGGTGAAGGCCAATGTCCGGCAGAAAGCATAGGGTGGAGCCTATCGGCGGTCAGCCGACGCCTCGGATCGACTGTGAAAGCCCGTTTAATTATGTCTGCCGCATTTGCAGAGAGCCTGCATCTCATGGGTTTGCGGTAATCAATGTTTGGTCTGATCGGATGCAGAAGAGAATCCGGTTCTACTGTGATAAGCATGGCAAAAGATTAATGGAATTGCAAAGGAGACTAATGGCATGGAAAGAGAAGAAATAACCCTGGAGATCACCCCGGAGGGCGTAGCGGCCACTTGGTGGTGGACGGCAGAGGCAGACCAAATCCTCTCGGCCCTGGGCCCCCCGGCCCCGGGGTTTGAAAAGGTCAATTCTAACCAATGGTGCGGTTAAGGAGGCAAGGCAATGGCAAGAGTGGTGATCACCATGGAGGGAGGCTTGATTCAACACATCATGGCCGACCAGGAGGGTATCGAGGTCATGGTCTTGGACTTTGACAGCGAAAGCTGAGACGACGAGCGCATCAGGGAATTCGAGGGAAACCCGGTGTATGTCTTCCAAGGGGTGGACGATGTTGACCAGAAGCGGGTCGATGAAATGGAAACAGCCCACTTTAAGTAAAACACTCACACCTTGCAAAGTATATCACTATGTGTTATATTTATAAAAAAATGAGGGTGTTCAAGAACAAATGGTTCGCCCGCTGGGCGCGCCTGGAAAGCGTTCCGGATTCCGTCTTGTTGCAAGCGGCGACTGATCTCGTTGCGGGCCAGGTGGAGGCTGATCTCGGAGGCTGTTTGTTCAAAAAGCGGTTAGCGCGGGAAAGGGGCGGGAAGCGTGGCGGCTATCGTGTCCTCATAGGATACAAGAAGCCGAATGCGGATCGTATTGTCTTTCTTTATGCGTTCGCCAAAAATGTCAGGGCCAATATTTCAGATAAAGAAAAGGAAGCCTTAAGTTTGGTTGCCGAGGCCTTTGTTTCGGCAACGGATGAGCAAGTGGGCTGGCTTTTGCAGGCCGGCTCCATAGTGGAGGTACAGCACCATGAGTGAGATTTTGGATATTGCCCATGATATGGCCCGCGACCTGTTCAAGGCCGGGGCCATGGATGAAATAACCATGCGCAAGGTTAAATCGCTCTGCTTGCCGCCCAAACGGGCATTTCGCCCCGAGGATATCCGGCGCATTCGCATGGCGAACCATGTCAGCCAGGCCGTGTTTGCGGCGATCCTTGGTATCGGCAAGACAACGGTTCAACAGTGGGAGCGAGGGCAGAAAAGACCAAGCGGCCCGGCGCAACGGCTTCTCGATCTTATTGATCGTAAGGGGCTAGCAGCGCTTGCCTGACTTAGTCCGAGAGGAAAAAATTTCACTCTTTTGATCGGCCTGTTGCGGTGGCACCGGCTGGATTCTTGGTCCCTCCTGTCTTGCTGACACCTTCAACTTGACAATACACCATAAAGGTGTAATAGAACGACAATGACCGCTAATCCCCTATGTCCGAGAACGGGGGCGCCGATGCACCGCGGCGTGCGCCCCATGACCTTGACCTATAAAGAAGAGTCGATCACCCTCGACATGCCTGGCTGGTATTGCGGCGATTGCGAGGAGAGCATCCACACCGGCAAGGATATGAAGGTGTCCGACCGCAGGTTGAATCGGCTTAAGGCAAAGAGCGAGGGTCTACTCGGGCCGGAGGAAATTCGGCGCATCCGCAAAAAACTTCGTCTTTCCCAGGAGACTGCCGGCCTGCTTATCGGTGGTGGCCCCCGCGCCTTCCAGAAATATGAAAGCGGGGATATGTTGCCGAGCCGGGCGGTCAGCAGCGCCTTGGTTTTACTCGATCATGACCCCGATGCCTTAGCAGTGCTAAAAAGGCGGCATGATGCACACCAGGCTCCTATCCAATCTCAGGCCGTTGATCATTCTTGACGGATGAAAGGTTTCCAGAGGAGTGCAACACAGATTTTAACGTAGCATTTTATAAGTAAAACCCCCACTCTTTCACCCAGCCCAGGATGTGTCTTCCTGGTTTGGGATGAGGGAGCGATGGTCCCACAGAAAAGGCCGGCATTGTCCCGGCCTTTATTTTTGCCCCAAGGAGGCAAGGACAATGAAAAAGCAAGCGGCAAAGGCAAAGGGTTCCGGCCACGGTTCCCGCAACGGCTTCGAGGAAATGGTGGCCATCCAGTTGAACGTCAAGTTCTGGCCGGGCCAGGCGAAGCTCAAGCCCGCCGACCTGGGCCTCAAAGAGGACGAGGTGCCGGAGATTTTTTATCTTGGCAACAAGAAGCTCTATCCACAGGAGATCCGCCAGCAGTTCGGGCAGTTGTCCAACAAGGCCCGGAATTGCCTCAATGACCACAGCTTTCCTTTTGTAATGGAATATGTCCGGGCCATCCCCAAGCGGAACCTGGCCAGGATGGTGGAGCGGCTGGAAGAGCTGAAGGCGGAGTTCATAGCCACGGCCCAGGACTTCGTGGCTGAGTATGACAGCATCCGGGAAGGCTGGCGGGAGAAATACCAGGACATCTGGGAGCACCTGGCCCCCCACTACCCACCTCGGGATTACCTCAAGCGGCGGTTCGACTTTTATTGGACGGTCTTTGAGATCAAGGGGGCCGAGGTACAGGCCGGGACCGCTCCGGAAATCATCGCGGCTTATGAACAGGCCCGGGCGGATTTGGAATCCCGTTATCAGGAGATGGTGGAAGAGGCCGTAATCTATCTCCGCAAGAAGGTCCTGGAGACGGTGCAGAACCTCTCGGGCCGCATGAAGGACGGCCGTCTGGTGCGCAACGAC
>CAZLRL010000361.1:0-3430 GCA_964561645.1 uncultured Desulfobacterales bacterium | reverse complement strand
CCTGAAACCGAAACCGGGGGGGCGGGGAAGGGGCCTCCGGCGGCGAGGGAAAGCTCGGGGCAGGGGAGGGCAGGGGAGCGGACCACGCCGACGGCACGGCGGCCGGCGGTGGGGCCGCGCCCGGGTCCTGAGCCAGGGCCAGGGACCCCGGCTGCCAGGACACCCGGTATTGGGGGGCTTCCCCGGCCAAAGACCCCAGGCCCTGGCGCAGCGCGCCCAGGAGCAGGCCGTAAACCTTGCCGGGATCCCGAAAGCGCACCTCGGTTTTGGCCGGGTGGACATTCACGTCCACCTGCTCCGGGGGGAGCGTCAGGTAGACCACCACCACCGGATGGCGGCCCCGGGGCATAAGCCCCTGGTACGCGGCCTTGACCGCCCCGGCTAAAATTCGATCCTGGACTACCCGGCGGTTCACCAGGAGCACCTGAAAGCGGCTGCTGGCCACGGTGTAGTCCGGCACCGACAGCGCGCCCGCCGCGGCCCAGGGCCCGCCCTCCAGCGCAAAGGGCAAAAGGTTGGCGGCCGCTTCGGCGCTGTATACCGCACCCACCCGCTCCAGGAGGGTTTGGGCGGCCGGCGCGGCCAAAAGCGTCCTTTTTTCGGCCACCAGGCGGAAATGCACTTCCGGATAGCCCAGGGCCAACTGGCGCAGGGTCTCCAGTATGTAAGCCTGCTCGGCCTGCTGGCTTTTCAAAAACTTGCGGCGCACCGGGGTATTGTAAAATAAATCCTCCACCGTCACCTGGGTGCCGTCCGGGGCCGGGGCCCGCTGGGAGTCCCTGATTTCCCCGCCCTCCACCGTCAGGCGCCAGCCGCCCGGGGCTCCGGACGCCCGGGTCAAAACCTCCAATCGGCTCACCTGCGCGATGCTGGGCAGGGCTTCCCCCCGAAAACCCAGGGTGGTGATGCTGAGCAGATCCTCTTCCTGGCGGATTTTACTGGTGGCGTGGCGCTGCAGGGCCAGGGGAACTTCCTCCGCGGTCATGCCCCGGCCGTCATCCACCACCCTGAGACGCCGACGGCCCCCTTCGGCAATCTCCACGGTGACCCGGCGGGCCCCGGCGTCCAAGGCGTTTTCCACCAACTCCTTGACCACCGCGGCGGGCCGGGTGACCACTTCCCCCGCGGCAATCCGGGAGGCGGTTTTCGGGTCCAGGACCTGGATGCGGGACATCTGTTCCTCTTGCCCTCACGGGCGCCTTGGTTTATGATACCAGCCAAGGAGGGCTGTGATCCGGTTCTTCTTACGGTCCCCGCCGGTCATTCGATTGGCCTTCTTCTGATCGGCGGGGTTTTTTAGCTGTGGGCTATGGGCGCTGAGCGATGAGTTAATCACAGCTCAGGGCCCACAGCTCAAAGCTCAGCACTTACAGCTTTCCATCTTACCATAAAATTACCCTGATCAGGGAGGCCCCGCCGTGGCGCGCGACAAAGGAGGAGCCACTCCCCTCCCGGCCCGGGAGGAGCTGGTGCTCAAGGTGGCCAAAGAGATCACGGTGAAGTTCATCGAGGTGGGACGCCTCACTCCCGCCACCTTTGCCGATACCTTCAACATGATCATCGACACGGTACGCCAGTCTCTCAAGGAAAAATGAGCCTGGGCGGGCAGTTACGAATTGAAGGTTTTGGGCTGCCTGGCCGGAAAATGTCTTTAAACCTTTTATAACTCGACCGCTTGCGACTGCGGACTACTGAGAAATTCCTATTATGGCTCGAAGCGGCGGACGACGGGACCATGAGTTGCGGCCTTTGGCCCTGGACACCCATTACCTGGATTATGCCGAGGGTTCCGTCCTGGTCACCTGGGGGGGCACCCGGGTGCTCTGCGCCGCGTCGGTGCTGGAAGAGGTGCCTCCCTTCCGCCGGGGTACCGGGGGCTGGGTCACGGCCGAGTACGCCATGCTGCCCCGGTCCACGGGCACCCGCCAAACCCGGGAAGGCCTCACCGGCCGGGTGCGGGGGCGCTCCCAGGAAATCCAGCGGCTCATCGGCCGCTCGCTTAGGGCGGTGGTGGATTTGCCCGCTCTGGGCGAGCGCACCGTGATCCTGGATTGCGACGTCCTCCAGGCGGACGGCGGCACCCGGGCCGCGGCCATCACCGGCGCGTTTGTGGCCCTGTGCCTGGCCCTGGAGCCCCTGCGGCAAAAGGAAGTCCTGGAGATGTTGCCGGTCACCGACCAGGTGGCCGCGGTCAGTGTGGGCCAGGTCGCAGGAAACCTGCTCTTGGATTTGGACTACCAGGAGGACTTCCTGGCCCGGGTGGACGCCAATTTCGTGGCCACCGGCCGGGGCGACCTGGTGGAAGTACAGGCTACCGGCGAGGAAGGCCCCTTTCCCCGCCACCTTTTGCCGGACATGCTGGATATGGCCCTGTCGGGGCTGGAGCAGATCTTCAGCCGCCAGGAGGAGGCTTTGAAGCCATGGCTGCCTTTACCCTGGTGATGGCCACCAGGAACGCCGGCAAGGTGCGGGAACTGGCCGACCTCCTCGGTGACCTGGACGTGCGGCTCCTGAGCCTGAACGATTTTCCCGAACTTCCCGAGATTCCGGAAGAGGGGGCCACCTTTGCCGACAACGCCGCAGCCAAGGCCCGGGCCGTGGCCCGCCTCACCGGCTTGCCGGCCCTGGCCGACGACTCCGGACTCGAAGTAGCGGCCCTGGGCGGCCGCCCCGGGGTCTTCTCGGCCCGCTACGCCCAGGACCGCACGGGCGGCGCCACACCCACGGACGAAGACAACTGGCGTAAGCTTCTGGAAGAACTTAAAGACGTGCCTCCGGCTGAACGCCAGGCCCGTTTCGTCTGCGAGATCGCGCTGGCCTTTCCCCACGGCCGCCTGGTCACCGCCCGGGGAGAGTTGGCCGGCACCATCGCTCTAAAACCCCGGGGCTCCCAGGGGTTCGGCTATGACCCGGTGTTTTGGCTGCCGGACTATCAGGCCACGGTGGCGGAACTGGACCCCGCGGTGAAAAACCGCCTCAGCCACCGGGGCCGAGCCTTGCAGAAACTCAAGGACATCCTGGCCCGCGCGCCGGCGGAGTTTTTCGCCGCCCCCTCCCAATAATCCTTTATAAGTACCCTCCCAGCTTTCTGCCGGCCATTCACAGTCCTCCGAAGATTTTCAACTCACGGGTTATAAAAAACAGCCGCTCAAGCACCTGGGGCTCTGTCAAAACCACGGAAATCTTCGGGCTCCGGGGATCCTTGCCCGGGCAGCTTGGGTTTTCCCCCTCGGGTCATATTCAACCTTGATCCGATCATCACGGGCACCCGGGATCGGAAGCTCCCCCAGACATTCTTGTTGTTATTAATCCCTCTCTATCGCCCAGGAGGGGGACAATACTTTTCAAAAGATTTCTAAAAAAATTCAACCAGTCTTTTTTTTCTTAAAGTTTTCCTCAAGAAGCCTCGATATTTCAGAAAACTCAAGAA
>CAZLRL010000360.1:0-3447 GCA_964561645.1 uncultured Desulfobacterales bacterium | reverse complement strand
TGCTTCGGCCCCAAGGAAACCCCCAACACCGAGTCGTTGGCGGGTTGGTTCCAAAAGATGCTCCACCTCTCCGAACCGGACCTGGTGCGAATTTTTCGCCAGTTCTATACCAATGCCGAGGCCTTTCGGGATGAGTCTTTGAGGCATACCGGCCAGGCAGGGGCGGGAATTTAAAATAACGTCGCGTTTTTGCAAATGTTTACCTTAATAGGGCGTGCCGTGCACACCAAAATTCGGCGGCCATGGGCCGCCCTATATGGGTTTTATCCTGGTTCCCTAAAGCCATAGGGCCGTAGGGCGGGAAAGCGAAACGCATCCCGCCTCCAGCATCTAAAGAAACCGTTATTTGCCTGATTCCCAAGCTCCTGCTCGGGAACGAGACAGAAGTAAATGTAGCGCCGCCGCCCCCGGCGGCGATATTCCACGCAGATATTATTATGGGTACCAAAAACAGAACCATCAAAGTGGACTATCTGGCCCGGGTGGAAGGGGAGGGGAGACTCTTCCTGAAAATCAAGGGCGACCGGGTGGAACGGGCCGAAGTGCAGATCTTCGAGCCGCCCCGTTTCTTCGAGGCCTTTCTTCGGGGCCGCAGCTTCCGGGAAGCCCCGGATTTTACCGCCCGCATCTGCGGCATCTGTCCGGTGGCCTACCAATCCAGCGCGGTGCAGGCCATGGAAGAGGCCCTCGGGGTGGAAATCCCGGAGCCCCTGTATAAACTCAGACGGCTGCTGTACTTCGGGGAGTGGCTGTCTTCCCACGCCCTGCACGTCTTTTTCCTGCATGCCCCGGATTTCCTGGGCTATCAGGACGCCATCGAGATGGCCCGGGACCACGGCGACATGGTCAAGCTGGGCTTGGGCCTCAAAAAAGCGGGCAACGCCCTGTTCGCCTGCCTGGGGGGGCGGGAGATTCATCCTGTCAACGTCAAGGTGGGGGGTTTTTACCGGGTGCCCACCAAAAAAGAGGTGGCCCCGCTGCTGGAGCAGTTAAAAGAAGCCCGGGACGCTGCGGTGCAAACCGTGCGCTGGACCGGGACCCTCCCTTTTCCGGACTTCGAGCCGGACTATGAATTCGTGGCCTTGAGCCACCCCGAGGAGTACGCCATCATCCGGGGACGCCTGAAGTCCAACCGGGGGCTGGACATTCCGGTCTCGGCCTATGAAGAACACTTTACCGAGGAGCAGGCTCCCTATTCCCATGCCCTGCAGTCGGTACGCCGGGGCGGGGGCGCGTATTTTGTCGGCCCCCTGGCCCGGGTCAACCTGAATTTCGACCGCCTCTCCCCCGCAGTCCAGGCTGAAGCCAAAAAAGCGGGGCTCACCCCGGAGTGTCGCAACCCCTTCAAGAGCATCATCGCCCGCTCCGTGGAGATGCTCCAGGCCGCCGAAGAAGCGGTGGGCCTCCTGGAAGCCTATGAAATGCCGGACGAGCCCGCCGCGCCCCTCGAGATCAAGGCCGGGGTGGGACACGGCATCACCGAAGCCCCCCGGGGTATTTTGTATCACCGCTACCGTATAGATGATCAGGGGCTCATACAGGAAGCCCAGATCGTGCCCCCCACCTCCCAGAACCAGAAAAGTATGGAGGAGGACCTGGCCCAATTTGCCGGGCGCCACCTGGACCTATCCGATGAGGAGCTCACCTGGCGGCTGGAGCAGACCCTGCGCAACTACGACCCGTGCATCTCCTGCGCCACCCATTGCCTCAAGGTGCGGGTGGAGCGGACGTAAAAAGGTCCAAGGTCCAAAGTCAGAGCCCGCACCGTGCCTCAAAAGTCCTGAAATTTTGGGATCGTGTAGGGTGCGTCTCACGCACCAAATTTCCTCCCTAAAACCATTGAAATTCGGAGGCGGGCCTTTGCGCCCGCCGAGACCATGGGCGGCCAGAGACGGCCGCCCCACCAGAGCAATGGCTGTTGAAGAAACTTTTCCAAGAAGGCAGCGCCACCTGACCCCGCACAGGTGAAGACACCTGTGCCACCAGGGGTGTCATGATTTAATTATGTAGCCGCAGGCTTTAGCCTGCGCTCATTTTCGTACGTATTTCGCACGCTAAAGCTGGCGGCTACATTTTATTCATAAACCTTGCATTGCAATCCTTCACCAGCGTCGCTTCCTTAAAATCACAGATTTTTCCCTTCCAGAATTTTTGGTCCCTTGAAAAACCCTCCCCAGAGTCTTAGACATTAGAGAAGAAAATTGTTTGCGGTTATGAAGAGAGCTTGAGGGTCGGCAACGCCTGCCCTGGGCTTTCTCTCTCAATACAGGAGGAGGACATGATCCAACTGCGGAAGCTGTTTACGCCCACGGGCGCCCTGGACGCGGACGAAGCCAGAAAGTTTATGGACCAACATGAAGAGGGGACGTACACTCTGCTGGATGTGCGCCAGCCCTGGGAGTATGAGGAGGACCACATCCCCGGGGCCACGCTGGTGCCCCTGGGGGACCTGAAGGAAGGCACCCAGGATCTTGAACCCGACAAGCCCACCGTGGTGTACTGCGCGGTGGGGGGCCGCAGCCGGGTGGCCGCACAGTTGCTGAGCGGCCGCGGGTTCGAGGAAGTCTATAATCTCTCCGGCGGCATCAAGGCCTACCGGGGTGCCACCGCCAGCGGCCCCCAGGAGCTCAACCTGGATATGGTGCGGGGGGACGAGTCACCCGAGGAGATGCTGAAGCTGGCCTACGGCCTGGAGCGGGCCCTGGAGATTTTCTATCACCAGACCCTGAAACGGGCCGAGGACAAGGATCTGAAGGACCTTTTGGCCAAACTGGAGCACGTCGAGGAGGTGCACAAAGAGAAAGTCTACGAGCGCTATCAGGCTCTGGTGCCGGACGCCCCGGGTATGGCCGCGTTCGAGGCGGATATGAACCCGGATATCATGGAGGGCGGCTTCCGGGTGAAGAAATTTCTGGAAGAGAACCAGCCCTGGATGAAGACCACCGGTCAGGTCCTGGAGCTGGCCATGATGCTGGAAACCCAGGCCCTGGACTTGTATATGCGCTTCGCCGACAGAAGTCGGGAAGAAGGCACCAAGCAGGTGCTCTTCAAGCTGGCCGACGAAGAAAAGGTCCATCTCAAGACCCTGGGCCGGCTGCTGGATGAAAAGCGGAGCGGATAGAGGTCAACCTTGGTTGAATCGGCACTTCTGGCTTTAGTCCGCGAGCTCCTTGATTCCCAGCGCGCCGCGGTCCTGGCCACCACGAAGCCAGGAGGCCAGCCCTATCTCAGCCTCATGGCCTTTGCCGCCACCCAGGACCTGAAGCAGCTTATCCTGGCCACCGAGCGGGACACCCAAAAGTATGCCAACCTCATGGTCGAGCCCCGGGTGGCCCTGCTCATCGACAACCGCAGCAACGTCCCTGCCGACACCGAAGAGGCCGTCGCGGTCACGATTCTGGGCCGGGCCGCGGCGGCGCCGCCCGGGGAGCGGGACAACCTCCTCCC
>CAZLRL010000359.1:0-3453 GCA_964561645.1 uncultured Desulfobacterales bacterium | reverse complement strand
ATGAACCGGCTGAGGCGGCGTCAACGCAACCGGCACCTGCTCCGGTTCAAAGGCTCCCGCCGATTTTTTCGGGTCGGGTTCTTCGGAAACCCCGGCGGGGGTCGCGAAAGACCGCTGTTGCAACAAAAGCCAGGCTTCCCGGAAAACCTCGCTGCGCCGCAAGATCGCAGCCAACTGGTCCGTATGTCCGGTTTTGTACAGACGGTCAATGTAGGTCAGAGCCTCTTGGGGGGTTTGCGCCGCCCCGGGGCTGGAAGGCTGCGGCCGAGGCCCGTTTGCTCCAGACCCGGCATTATTCAGACCGGTCCCGGCCGCCCCGGCGATGGGATTCAGGCCTCCATTAGTTCCCAGATTACCTGTTTTCATTTCTGATGACTGCCCGATGGTAATTTTCAGATTCTGTAAGTTTTCCGCTGCCTTGATAAAGTGTGCATAAACCAGACCAGAATTCACCTAGTAATAACTATTGAATAATATTGTAATTTTAAAAATATGTGTTCACCAGGCTGGCCTTGAACGTTCACGCACCGCCATCTGATGTTCAGAAAAATTAACGACTTGAGGAGAGGGATACCGAGGTCTTGGCAGGAGAAGGTTTGGTCAGCTGATCAGGGCTTTCTGGTGGGGCGGCCGTCTCTGGCCGCCCATTGTCTTGGCGGGCGCGGAGGCCCGCCCCACCGAAATTTTCCATGTCTTGAAAAAGCCGCCGGCTCATCAGCGGCTGCTTGCGTAATACCAGATTGCTGTCATACAGGTAATAGAATGTAGCCGCGAGGCTAAGCCTGCGCCTTGGGCACGGCAAGCCGTGCCCCTACAGTAAAATTACTTGTCTGACGGCAACTTGGATAAATCCGGCCTATCATACCAATTTCGCTTTCAAATGAAACAAACTTGCAATGTAACAAGTTAATATTCTTACAGAAAACTGAAAATCGAAAACGTTATTAAATCCTTCCGAAAAGACAAAACCTATCCCGAGACAATCCCTGCCGCAGGAGGCCTCAATGGTTGAACATGTGGACTTCATGCCTATTTTTAAAGGAAAATCGGATTTTCACGAGGAGGATCAGCATGAAAAAGTCTCTGGGCGCCAAAACCCTGGCCTTTCCCACCCCGGTGTGGCTGGTGGGCACCTTTGATCAAGACGGCAAAGCCAACATCATGACCGCAGCCTGGGCGGCCATCTGCTGCTCGTCGCCCCCGAGCCTGGCGGTCTCGCTGCGCAAGGCCACCTACTCTTACGGCAACATCGTGGCCCGCCAGGCCTTTACCATCAACGTGCCGGGCGAAAGCCAGGTCAAGGAGGCCGATTACGCCGGCATCGTGTCCGGCAAAAAAGAGGACAAGTTCGCCAAAACGGGCTTTACCGCGGTGAAAAGCGAGCTGGTGGACGCGCCTTATGTGGCCGAGTGCCCCCTGATCCTGGAGTGCCGGGTAATTCATACTCTGGAGATCGGGCTCCACACCCAGTTTGTCGGGGAAATCCTGGATGTCAAAGCCGACCCGGAAGTCCTGGGGGAGGGCGGACTGCCGGACATCGACAAGGTGAAGCCCATCATTTTCGGGCCCGAAATCCGCACCTATCACGGCATCGGCCGCTACCTGGGGCGGGCTTTTGACGTGGGGAAGGATATGTAGACCAAGTTGTAGCCGCGAGGCTAAGCCTGCGCCGGCACAGGTTGAAAACCTGTGCCACCGAGACTTTCCTTCATATTGAAAGTCTATCGGAACATAAACAGACTTTTGTGTCCAAAGAATTTCGGTGGGCAGTGTCCACCCTACGCAACCTGTTCACTTAAAAAGTAAGGTCGTTATTGTGTAGGGGCGGGGTTTCCCCGCCCAAGACCAAGGGCAGGGAGACCCTGCCCCTACGGTGTGCTTAAGTGAACAGCATTGTATTTAAGCCGGATCTTAAATTGCAGAGTCAATTTTTGTTATTCTGAAAGTCGTGGATTTAGAAACCTGGCTGTGAGCTAGGAGCGGTGAGCCCTGAGCAAAGGGCTTTATACTGAGTCGCAATCTATTGGCAATAAAAATGTAGCCGCGAGGCTGAGCCTGCGCCCGGGCACGGCAAGCCGTGCCCCTACAATAATTAGTCGTTTGACTGCAAATTAATATTAAATCCAAAGCCCAAAGCCCAAAGCCCAAAGCTCTCTCAGGCATTGACATCCCGCGCCCTGGGTGAAATGCAGGCCGCCGATTTCGTCCGCCTGGGCGATATAAATGGGGATGACCACCCGCACGCCGTAGTAGGCCAGGCGCTCCATCATCTCCATCATGTTGGCCACCCAGAAGGGCCGGGTCAGCCCTTTGGTCTGGGACCAAAACGACGCGGTTGCCGGGGTGGGCGCCCCGGTGTGCTTCCCGGCAGGCATTCTCTCCATCCTTACCTGAAAATCCTCATCGCCGACAGGGTGATTATAAGGGAAGTCGGGATTCTTATCACATTTTGGACAAAACTTTTCTCCACCCGCGCGGATACCTTTGGCCGCGGCCAGGCTTCGCCAGGAAACACGCTGAACCCGGGACCCAACAAAATAGTCAGATTTGACTATGTTCACGGTCAGATTAACTGTAATATGGCAATAATTTCATCTGGGTCCATTTTTGTTCAAGCGGTGTCTTGCGGAAGATATTTTCCCGCCTCAGGAGGTCCTTCGAGGTTTTTAACCTTTTCCAATGCTGGTATTATTCCGGGAGGAAGGCATGCCTGAATCAGGAGAGCAGGGTATCCGAAAGCAATTGGACAAATGTCCCACCGGCATCCGGGGGCTGGACGAGATTACCAACGGCGGTTTGCCCCGGGGGCGGCCCACCCTGATTTGCGGCGGCGCCGGCTGCGGCAAAACCCTGATGGCCATGGAATTTCTGGTGCGGGGCGCCATGGAATACGGCGAACCCGGCGTCTTCATGTCCTTTGAGGAAGGCACCGAGGAACTGACCCAGAACATGGCCTCCCTGGGGTTCGACTTAAAGGACTTACAGGAAAAAGGCCAAATTGTCCTGGACTTTGTCTACATTGAGCGCAGTGAAATCGAGGAGACCGGCGAGTACGACCTGGAGGGCCTGTTCATCCGCCTGGCCCACGCGGTGCAGAGCGTCGGCGCCCAACGGGTGGTGCTGGACACCATCGAGGCCCTGTTTGCAGGCCTGCCCAACGAGCTCATTCTGCGCTCCGAGCTGCGGCGGCTGCTGCGCTGGCTCAAGGACCGGGGCCTCACCGCCATCGTCACCGGGGAAAAAGGCGAAGGCAGCCTCACCCGCCACGGCATCGAGGAGTACGTCTCCGACGCGGTCATCGTCCTGGACCACCGGATCATGAATCAGGCGGCCACCCGGCGCTTGCGTTTCGTCAAGTACCGGGGCACTCTCCACGGCGCCGACGAATACCCCTTCCTGATAGATGAGGACGGCATTGTGGTCATGCCCATCACCTCCCTGGGCCTGGATTAC
>CAZLRL010000358.1:0-3456 GCA_964561645.1 uncultured Desulfobacterales bacterium | reverse complement strand
GATGTAGGGCCCGTCGGCGTGGTTGTCCACGGTCAGGACTTCCACGGGCTGGCCGTGCTCGAAGAGGCGCTGGGTGCGCTCACAGATGAGGTCCACGGTCTGGCGGGTCTCATCGTGGCTCAGGGCCTGGTCCAGGAGTGCGCTCCCCCGCCCGGTATAAACCAGGTGGTAAAAGCAGATGCGGGGTATGTTATATTCTTCCACCAAGTCGAAAATGGCCGGTACTTCCCGAAAATTGGCCCGGTTCAGGGTGAAGCGCAGGCCCACCTTGAGGCCCACCTCCTGGCAGCGGCGCACCCCGGCCATGGCCGCGGCGAAGGCGCCTTTTTTGCCCCGGAAGCGGTCGTGGGTGGGTTCGAGGCCGTCCAGGCTGATACCCACGTAGGACAGACCCAGGTCTTTGAGGCGCAGGGCCACCTCCGGGGTGATGAGGGTGCCGTTGGTGGAGATCACGGCGCGCATCCCCCCCGCCACGGTGTGGGACACCAGGTCAAACAGATCCGGGCGCATCAGCGGCTCGCCGCCCGAGAACAGCACCACGGGCACGCCGAAGGTTTTCAGGTCGTCCAGGAGGGCCAGGCCTTCGTCCCGGCTCAGCTCATCGGGCGCGGCCGCGGCGTCGGCGTGGGCGTAGCAATGGACGCATTTGAGGTTGCAGCGACGGGTGACGTTCCACACCACCACCGGCTTTTTGTCCGCGGAGAATTGCAGCAGATGGGAAGGCAGCTCCCCGGAGTGGCGCCGGTAGCGCAGCACATCGCCCGGCTCCACCGCGCCGCAATAGAGCTTGGAAACGCCGATCATGGGGTGGTTTTCGGTTTGCGGTTTTCGGTTTTCGGTGCAAAAATCATAAATTCATCCGGCCTAGGCGAGGATTCAGGTTGCCGTCAGTTAAGTTATAGTTATTGTTGCAAAAAGCAAGCAGTCGCTCATGAACCTTCGGTTCGCCAAAAAACTGGCAAATTTTGGTGGGGCGGGCCTCCGTGCCCGCCAAGACAAAGGGCGGCCAGGGACGGCCGCCCCACCAGAATAGGCTGCTGTCTTATCCGCCACCCTGCCGGTAGCACGGGCATCTTGCCCGTGCCGCACGGGCTGGAAGCCCGTGCTACCGTTCTATCTCAAGAAAAATCCTGCCTGTTCAGGCACAAACGGGGCGCCTGTGCTCCCGATTCACGTAGCTTGATTCATCAAGCCCCTGAGGGGGCAATGAATGGCGCCCCTACGGTCCGGAGTGGCGGGCGGGACGCCCGCCCCACGGGTATAAAAGGATCGTGCCTCTTTCTCCCGCAACTCCTGCCGATTAATTCCACTTACTCCCGAAACAGGGTCTGCTGGTAATAATCCCGGATGACCTGGTTCAGGTAGGCGTCCAGGTCTTCGATGGCCTCCCGGGTGAGGAGAAAGCTGTCCTGGGAGGTGCGGTCCCGCACCAGCTTCAGGGCGTGCTCCAGGTCCTTGGCCAGGCTCTGGCAGACGCTCAGGGCCGGGATTTCCCGGTCCAGGGCTTCCTGCAGAATCTGGTCCACGGCTTCGGCATCGAAATGCAGGGTCAGGCGGTGCTCTTCCTGAAAGCGATCTTCAAAATGGCGCACCTGCTGGTAAAGCCGCCCCATGGCCTCGAAGGCCGCGGTCATATCGCCGTCAAAGTGGTTGTAAAGGTCGGCCAGCATTTCCACCCGGGCCTCGGTGAGGGAGACCTGGTACTGGTTCAGGAGTTCCTGTTCCCGGCGCCAGATGGACTCCCGCAAATATTCCCGTTCCTGGATGCCGGCTTGCTGGAAACGCTCCAGCCGCTCCGGATCCTCCGGATGCTCCAGGAGGCGGTCCAGTTCCTCCTGGGCCTGGGTGACCATCTCCGGGGTGACCACCAGTTCCCGGATATCCGTGGAGGGGAGGCGCTTTTCAAAATTGATCAGGACCCGTTCGATGACGCTGACCAGGCCCCGGGCCCCGGTTTTTTCCAGGGCCGCCCGTTCGGCCAGCAGGCGCAGGGCCTTGTCTTCAAACTTGACGTCAATGCCATAGGCCCCGAAATCCCGTCTCTTGCTGGTAATGATGGGGTTGTTGGGGTTGAGGAGAATTTCGTAGAGGTCGTCGGCGCTCAGTTCATGCAGCACCGCGATCACCGGCAGCCGCCCCACGAATTCCGATTCGAAACCATATTTGATCAGGTCTTCGGCATTCACCTGGCCAATCAGCTGGCGCTCCTCTTCCTTAGTGGACACGGTGGCCCCGAAGCCGATCTCCTGCTTAATCAGACGCTCCTTGACGAATTTTTCCAGGCCGTTGAACGCGCCGCTGACGATGAACAAAATGTGCCGGGTGTTGAGGGTGCGCTTCTCCTTTTTGCCGGTGCGGCGGTACTGCTCGATGGCCTGGATCTGGGAGACCGGGTCATGGGAGACCTTGAGGTCCACTTCGGTCTCTTCCATGGGTTTGAGCAGCGCCCGCTGCACGCCGCTGCGGGAGACGTCCGGACCCCAGAGGCTGCCCGACGCGGCGATCTTGTCGATTTCATCGATGTAAATGATGCCGTATTGGGCCATCTCCAGGTCGTCGTCCGCGGCATAGACCAAATCCCGCACCAGGTCCTCCACGTCCCCGCCGACATAGCCGGTTTCGCTGAACTTGGTGGCGTCGCCCTTGACAAAGGGCACGCCGATCTTGTCCGCGATGAGTTTGATGAGATAGGTCTTGCCCACCCCGGTGGGGCCGATGAGGATGATGTTATTCTTGATGGCCCCGACGCCCGGTTCGGGTTCCCGGCCTTTCTCCAGGTAACGGCGGATGCGGTTGAAATGGGTGCAGATCTTGGTGGCCAGGACGCTTTTGGCGTCTTCCTGCTTGATGACGTATTCGTCGAGATAGTCTTCCAGTTCCTCGGGCTTCAGATCGAAATTGATCTGGCCGAGTTTGTCGGACTTGCCCTGGCCTTTTTTCTCCGGTTCGGGTTTGGCTACCCAGTAGGGGGAAACTACCTTGATCCGGCTGCCGTATTTCTTGGACAGGTAGTCACTGAGCTCTTTTTCCAGTTCTTTTTGGTCGGGTATCTTTTCCATATCTTTACTATCAATCAGGTTCAGTTTAGAGATTTTCTATAAGTATAGCCCTAACGCTTTGGTCTCGCAAGGAGCCCCAATAAAGCCCCTCTTGACGATTGCTTTCAACTCGTTTATTTTGGAGCACACCTCCGAAGCCTGAATTTTCAGGATAATTTTCTCTGGTGACGACTTTCATGAAGAAGCCCAATATGCCGAATTATATACGTGAATTGACCCGATGAGTGCTTCCTTCCTCGACCAATTAGCCAAAGCCCGGCCCGACCCCGGCGGCGGGGCCGCGGCGGCCTACAGCGCCGGCGTGGGGCTGGCCCTCCTGACCAAGATTATTCGGTTGGAAAAATCTCGTCTCTATAACGAGGAAGTCGTTCTTACGTTTTGGAGGGAGAAATTGGCC
>CAZLRL010000357.1:0-3465 GCA_964561645.1 uncultured Desulfobacterales bacterium | reverse complement strand
CGCCGGGGCTGGGCCGAGATGATCCGCAAGGTTTTCGAGTTATAGACGAACTGCACCCGATACAGCAGGTGCGGTAAGAACGTTCCAAATCACCCATCCCTTCCATCCATTGTCCGGTCGATGCTTTGAGCTGGTCTCGAATCGGTGGAGTTGGGGCCAGGAGTGGATTTACTTTCATGATGATGAAGGGCGGCTGAGGTCAGTACCGGTGGACTGGACAAGCCTCTGCTCATCTGATCCATTTGTCATCTTATCCAATGGTCGGGCAAAATTTCGGCCGGAGGATCTTTCTCGTCTGATTGACATGATAGGCGGTCAAGACCACAAGCCGGCTTCAAGGAGATTGCCCAGGAGGGGCTCATGATATGTAAACGTAATTGTGCCGTGGTATGTAAATTTAAATATGTCATATATCATTTTGCAAGATTCTCCGCTGGATACCGATACCCAATAATATCAGGTTATTTTATAATATATGGCGAAAAGTGGGTTGACAAACAAAACATATATGGCATAATGGTGTTAACATTATATCCGACAGGAGAAGGATATGGACGATCCCAAATCGGAAGCACTTCGAAAACAAAGATCTCTAAACCCTCGTCCCGAGAAAGTCACCCACGAGCTATTCCAAACAAGCGACTTCTTCGATCCCCGGGACCTTCTTCAGGTCAAGTACGAGATGCTTCGGCGGGTACGGGTCGATCGACAGCCGATTCGTCAGGCGGCTTTCCAGTTCGGCTTCTCCAGGCCATCCCTCTACAAGGCTCTGGCCGCTTTCGAGCGCAGTGGGCTTCTGGGACTGGTTCGGACCAAACCCGGTCCTCGCCGGGCCCACAAGCTGAGCGAGTCTGTGGTGAAATTCATCCAAGAGCAAAGGAGGGAGGATGGCGCAGTCACTTTGGGCGAGCTGAGAAACCGAATCCAAGGGCAGTTTGGGCTGAATGTCCACCCACGGAGTATTCAGCGGGCTCTGAGGCGCACGAAAAAAAAACAGCTTTGAGCAAGACATGTCCTGAGGCGCTTGGGTGTCTGGGTGCCGCCGACCCCTTATGCAAGCTCTATGAACAGTTGCGCAGCTCTGTGCTTGGAGATCCGGATATCCTGGGACATGTCTACGGCCTGGGAGTGCTGTTACGGCAAGGTATGCGGGCATGGCTAGAGGCCACTTTGGAGTATGCTCAGGTCAAGCATGAAGAAGGCCATGTTGTCACCCCAAAGAGCTCCTGGGTTCTCTCCTCTGTCGAAGCGGAGCTGACCATAATGCTGGCCTCTATTGTGGTTAAACACACTGAGAAGGAGGTGGCCTAATCATGGAGACAAGCTCAAAGATAAACGCCGAACATCTTACCCGGACAGCCTACTTGTATGTGCGGCAGTCCACGGTCCGGCAAGTCTTCGAGAACACCGAAAGCACAAAGCGGCAGTATGGGCTTCGACAGCGCGCTGTGGCCCTGGGTTGGCCACGAGAACGCATTGAAGTCATCGATACCGATCTTGGTCAATCCGGCAGTTCGGCTGCAGACCGTCAAGGGTTTCAGAAGCTGGTGGCCGAGGTTGGCCTGGGGCGGGCAGGCATTGTGATGGGCTTGGAGGTCTCCCGGCTGGCACGCAACTCGACCGACTGGCACCGGCTGATTGAGATCTGTGCTCTGAGCCATACGCTTATTCTGGATGAGGATGGCATCTACGACCCCACGGAGTTCAACGATAGGCTTTTGCTCGGCCTGAAGGGCACCATGTCGGAGGCAGAAACTCACCTGCTCAGGGCTCGATTGCGTGGCGGACTTCTCAACAAGGCCCGCCGCGGTGAACTTCGCTGCCATCTGCCAGTGGGATTGGTCTATGACGAGCGGGATCAGGTGGTCCTGGATCCTGACAAACAAGTTCAGCAAAGCCTGAGGTTGTTGTTCGAGACTTTCTCTCGAACGGGAACGGCCCATCGGACGGCAAAACATTTTCGCGATCACGGGCTTCTCTTTCCCAGGCGAGCTTTGGCTGGACCGGAGAAGGGGAAAGTGATCTGGGGACCAATCGGGGTGAGACATGTGCTGTTGGTCTTACATAATCCCCGTTATGCAGGTGCCTATGCCTTTGGCCGTGGTCGATGGAAAAAACAGACCGATGGAAGGAAGAAGCGGGAGCTTTTACCACAAGATCGATGGCAAGTGCTCATCCCGGATGCCCATTCTGGCTACATCTCCTGGCAGGAGTATGAGGACATCGATCAGAGGTTGCGTCAAAACGCCCGGGCTTACGGAATCGACCGCCGCCATGGTCCTGTGCGGGAAGGTCCAGCTCTCCTGCAGGGACGGGTCGTCTGTGGCATATGTGGAAACCGGATGAGCGTGCGTTATCATCGGCGTTCAAAACAGCTCGTGCCGGATTACTTGTGTAATCGCAGCTACATGGAGCATGGTGCGCCGGTCTGTCAGATTATCCGTGGGGCGAGTATCGATGAGGCCGTGGGGAAACTGCTGGTGGAAGCCATGACCCCCATGGCCATTGAGCTCTCTTTGGCCGTCCAAAAGGAAATCCAGGCGCAATTGGAGGAGGCCGACCGCTTACGGCGCCAACAGGTCGAACGCGCCCGCCTTGAAGCCGACTCTGCAAGGCGCCGGTACATGCACGTGGTTCCTGAAAACAGGCTGGTGGCCGATTCCTTAGAGGCAGAATGGAACGAAAAGTTACGCGCCCTGGCCCAGGCTCAGGATAACTATGAACGACAGTCCACGGCTGACCGGAAGGTTTTCTCCGAGGCCCAGAGAAAGAAGCTCTTTTCACTGGTCAAAGACTTCCCAGCTATCTGGAACGATCCTGAAACACCCCAGCGGGAACGGAAACGTATGGCAGCCCTTTTGATCGAGGATGTCACCTTGCTCAAGGCAGGAAAGATTACACTCCAGGTTCGTTTCAAAGGAGGAGCAACAACCACCCTGAGAGTCCCCCTACCCCTCAATACCTGGCAGGGGCGAAAGACTCCCGAGCCTATCGTCGCTTTGATCGATGAACTCTTAGATCGTCATACTGATGGAGAAGTCGCCGAACGGCTCAATGAGCGAGGTTGTGTAACGGGTGCCGGAGAGAAGTTCTCCAAAGAAAGTGTCCGCTGGATTCGCCATTCCAGAGGCTTGAAAAGTTACAAAAAACGTCTCAGAGAAAAAGGAATGATGACTCCTGATGAAATCTCAAAGCGCTGCGGGATCTCTTGCGACACTGTAAAATCAAGGCGGCAAAAGGGCATTCTGATCGGGCTGAAGTGCAACGATAAGGGAGATTGGCTTTATTATCCTCCCTCGAATGATAATTTGAGTCCAATGAAAAAATCGATTAAAGATATTCCCACTGGCGGTTTAAATGAGATTAAAATACCGGATATAGAGTATGAGGTGTAGTATGAAACGTAATCCTTCGAAGTCGACCCTCTGGTCTGCCCTCGATGCCAGAGCCGGATGCGCATCATCG
>CAZLRL010000356.1:0-3468 GCA_964561645.1 uncultured Desulfobacterales bacterium | reverse complement strand
TAATGGATATTCTTGTTTCTTTTTACAGAAAACCGAAAACCGAAAACGGTATTAGGGGTATTTTAGAAGCGGAAAGAATATCTCGGTCCGCTGCGCTGAAAGCCCGAGCTACCCGGGTCGCAGAATCCCTGCCCTCTCCCAAGCCCTGACCCTGCCATGATAAGAGGGAGCACAAGCTTCCAGCCTGTGCCCCACAGGCACGATGCCTGTGCTCCCGGTCTTCTCCAAACCCCCAACGCCTTAAGTTAGAACGGTAGCCCGGGCTTCCAGCCCGGGTTGCACGGGCAAGATGCCCGTGCTGCCGACAAAAGGGGTTGGGAGGGGGGTTTGAGGGGAGGGCGCGTAGGCGCGGGGTTACCCCGCCCTGGGTCCCGGCCCTCCCTTCAAAACAAACCTCAACCCACCCTTCAATGCACCCAGGCGCGCAGGACCTGGGTGACAAAAAAACCCATCGCCAGCACCAAAACGACGGTGGCCCCCGAAGGCCAATCCAGGCCCAGGGAGAGGAACAGGCCCCCCAGGGTGGCGGCCACCGCCGCGCCCGCGGACACCCAGAGCATGCCGACGATGTGGCGGGTGAGGTTGCGGGCCAGGGCCCCGGGAATGACCAGGAGCGCGGACACCAGAATGATGCCCACCAGGTAGATGGCCATGATGATCACCAAAGCCAACAGCACCAGGAACAGGCAGCGCAGGGCCTTCACCGGCACCCCGCTCACCCAGGCCATTTCCTCGTCAAAACTTAAAAATACCAGCTCCTTATAGAACAGGGCCATGGTCGCCAGGACAACGAGGCCCACAATGAGGATCTGCCAGAGTTGGTGGGGCCCCACCGCCAGGATGTTGCCGAACAGAAAGCCGAAGACGTCCACGTTATAGGTGCGGGACAGGTGCAGGAAAACCACCCCCAGGGCCATGGCAAAGGCGAAAAAAATGCCGATGGCCGCGTCTTCCTCCAGGCGGCCCCGCTCCTGCACCCATTCGATGAGGAAGGCCACCACCACGGCAAACGCGATACCGCTCCACAGGGGGTCGATGTCCAGGAGGAAGCCCAGGGCCACCCCGCCGAACGCGGAGTGGGAAATGCCCACGCCCACAAAGGCCATGCGCCGCAGAATGACGAACACGGACAGCACGCCGCACAGCAGGCTCAGCAGCACCCCGGCCACCAAGGCCCGCTGAAAAAATCCCAGGGACAGGGCCTCAATCATCGTGCCCCCGCACCACCCGGTGGGGAATCTGTCCATGGAAGAGATACTCCACGCTGCAGCCGAAGGTCTTCTCCAGGTGCAGGCGGCCGATGGGCGGGGCCTGGTGGACGTGCACCCGCCGGTTCAAGCAGATGATGTCCTCCACGTGGGTGGCCACCGCGCCGATGTCATGGGACACCAGGATGAGGGTGAGGCGGAGCTTTTCTTTGAGGCGGTCCACCAGCTCGTAGAGCTCGTCCTGGCTGCAGGCGTCCAGGGAAATGGTGGGTTCATCCAGGATAAGCAGGCGCGGGTTCAACGCCAGGGCCCGAGCGATGAAAACCCGCTGCTGCTCCCCGCCGGAGATCTCCCCGATGGGCCGGTGGGCCAGATGAGGGATGCCCAAAAGGTCCAGGTTGGCCAGGGCCGCGTCCCGGTCCTCCCGGGTGGGTCGGCGCCCCAGGCCGATGCGGCCGTAGCGCCCCATGAGCACCACATCCAGGACGCTCACCGGAAAACGGGCATTGGACAGGGGGCGTTGGGGGAGATAGCCGATGAGATTGCCGTGGCGGCGGGCCTGGAGGGGGTCCTCCCCGAAGACCCGGACCTCGCCCCGGTTCGGCGCCAACAGGCCCAGGATGACCTTGAGCAGGGTGCTTTTGCCGGCGCCGTTGGGCCCGAGGATGCCCACGCAGGTGTTCTCCTCGATGTCCAGGGTGATCTCCTCCAGCACCGGCTGATGGTTAAACGTGACCCACAGGTCCCGAATCTCGATGGCTGCAGGGCTCATTGCAGGACCTCGGCAAACACCTCCAGATTGTGGCGCATGAGTTCGAGATAATCGCGGCCATAGGGCGGCCGGCCCCCCAGGGGGTCCAGGAAAAGGACCTGGATCCCGGCTTCCTGGGCGATGACCTCGGCCACTCTGGGGCTGAGTTGGGGCTCGGCGAAGACGGCTCTGGCGCCGGTGGTTTTTATGGTGGTGATGATTTTTTGCAGATGCCGGGGCGAGGGCTCCCGCCCGGGGGCCGCGGCGATCACCCCGATTTCCTTGAGGCCGTAACGCCGGGCGAAATAGGCAAAAGCCGGATGGAAGGTCACATAATCCCGGCGGCTGAAGGTGGCCACTTTGGCGGTTATATCTTGATGGAGTTTTGCCAATTTATCCAGATACATACTCAGTCGGGCCTCGTAGTGCTGTCGGTGCCCCGGATCGGCCTGGATAAAGGCCCGGGTGATCCGGCGGCAGATGTCCTGGGCCAGCACCGGGTCCAGCCACACGTGGGGATTGCCGCCCTCATGGTGGTGGTGTTCTGCTTCTCCGTGTTCCTTGGCGCCATGCGCCTCATGTCCATGGTTACCCACATCCTGGATGAGAGGAATCCCGGCCACCGCTGCCACGACCACTTGTTTCGCAGATCTTTGGGTCTTAAGCAGCCGCTCCACCCAGGGGTCGAGCCCCGCACCGACGTACACCAGGACCCGGGATTCCAGGGTCTGGGCCACGGACGCCGGGGAGGGCTCGAAAACGTGGGGGCTGGCGCCGGGGGGAATGAGCACCTGAACCGACACCCGGTCCCCGCCGAGATTCTGACAAAAATCGCCCAGGGGCAGGATGCTGGCGGACACCGGCAGACCCGCGCCGGCAGCCGGGCCCGGCAGCAGCGGCATCAATAAGGCGGCCGCCAAGATGAGGGTGCGGCCGAAAATCCGCAAAAATAAAGCCATAATTTTAACCGGTCTCCCGGCACTTGGAGCAAAGACCCGCCACCCGTATTTCCAGATGGTCAGCCCGGTTTTCCCGGGGGCCCTTGATCTCCCGCCAGATTTGGTCCAGGGGCACGGGCTCCAGGCACTGGACTTCTTTACAGGCCTGGCACTGGAAATGAGGGTGGGGCGGATGATGCTCGCAGGCCAGTTCGTAGTGCGCCGCGGCCCCCTCCGAGGTCAGTTTGCGCACCAGCCCCAGGCGGGTGAGATCGTCCAGGATGCGATAAACGCTGACTTTGTTCACCGGCCGCCGGGCCCGGATGGCATCCAGGATCTCCCGGGCCTGCCAGGCCCGGTCCTCGGAGCTCAGGGTTTCCAGCACCCCCAGGCGCAGGGGGGTGGGCCGGACGCGGCGCTGAACCAGGATCTCACGAAAATCACACCGATCACTCATATGCCGTAAAGGTAATTATTTTTCAACTGAGTTGCAAAATATTTTTTGGCAAAATTCTTCCTGGCAGGTCAAAAGTGGGGGAAATTGACAAGAAAGGGGCTTACAGGCTATATT
>CAZLRL010000355.1:0-3468 GCA_964561645.1 uncultured Desulfobacterales bacterium | reverse complement strand
CTTGTTGAAGATTACCAGGGTGCGCCGGGCCTCCAGCTTGGAGTCCGGGGGATTGTGGTTCTGGCGGGCCAGGGCCAGGTGGAAGCGGGCCAGGGTGGCCTGCAGGGCCTCGAGCTGCATGGAGGGGTCTGCCGGCGGCGCCAGGACCACCGCGAACGCGTCCGCTCGGCGCAAGAGATCCGGGAACCAGGGCTCCAGGTACTCCTCGCCCAGGGGCGGGCTGTCCACCAGCTGCACCTGGACATTTTCGTACCGCATCATGCCGGCCAGGGGAATGCGGGTAGTGTAAGGATAGTCCGCGATCGCGGGCTGGGCCTTGGTGAGCGCGGCCAGCAGCGAAGACTTGCCGGTGTTGGGGGGGCCGAGCAAGATCACCTGGCCCACCCCTTCCCGCTCGATCAGATATACGGGGGTCCGGCGGCCGGGGCCTTTGCGGGCCGTGCCCATGTCCTTGAGCTGGGCGATGCGGCGGCGCAGGTCGGCCTTGAGCTTGTCGGTGCCCTTGTGCTTGGGCATGATGGCCAACATCTCTTCCAGGTACTGGAGCTTTTCGCTGACAGACCTGGCCTCCCGGTAGCGCTTCTCCACTTCGAAGTACTGGGGAGGGAGGTTGGCCGGCATGAGGCCTCCTGCTAAGTTTTTTCAGGCAGCGCGGGCAGCGGTTTGGTGGGCATGATTAGGCCGGCGGCGATTTCCCGCAGGGCGATGACGATTTCTTTGTTGTCCGCTTTCACCAGGGCCGGGGCCCCCTTGTGGAATTGGCGGACGCGCTTGGCGGCCAGGTGGATCAGGGCGAAGCGGTTGGGCACCTGGCGCAGGCAATCTTCAATGGTAACACGGGCCATGTAGAAGAACTCCTTGGTAAGAAGAACAATAAATCCGGTGACTAGCCTTACGGAAGCCGGGGCCGGAAAAGCGCCGGCGCCAGCCTTCTGCACCCTTTATTATCGATTGAATTTTGGGGAAAATCAAGGGAGTTACAAAAAATTCCCGGGGCACGGGCCAGGCGGGGCCGGAGTGGTGAGGGAACACCCGGCCCCTTTCCCAAAACCTTCAGCTTCCCGGTCTCACCACTTCTTGGGCTTCGCCTGGCCTGGAGGAACCTGGCCCCGATCCAGCTTTTTCATCTGTCCCGGCGGCAGGGGTCCCCCGCGCCAGCCGGTTTTGCGGCCCTGGGCCCAGCCCGGCGGCACCTTGAAATAGGAGGCCCCGATGTTGTAAAACACCGGCGGTATTTCCTGCACCGGTACCCAGGGCCCACCGGGCGCGGTGGCCCGGAACCAGGCGCCGCCTTCGAAATTGTAAAATCTTTCCCCATAACGGAACAGGTCTCGGGCCGGATGGGGGGCATACTCCACGCCCGGCACCTCGGGGATGGGCGCCCAGCGGGGCGCTGGTGCATCGGGTTTGATCTTTATTTTTTGGGCCCCGGCAAATGTCCCGCTGAGAAGGATAACCAGACCCAGGACAATTATGGTCAAAACAGAATTTCTCATGGTCCTCCTCCCTGACCGGATTTGCGGTTCAGGGGGCTTTCTTGCCGCCGGCTGGTTCGTATCCCCGGCCTCGGCCCGAATCATTATCATTTTACATCTTGTCCTTCTTATCCGGTATGAAATTGCCGCCCCGACTTTGTCAATCAGCCCTGGTAGGCTCCGGAACAGATTCTTTCGAATGCCCCACCGTTCCCGGGAATTGCTGCTGCAAAACTGGATGCCGGGGGTTACAATCTGGGGAATTCTGTGGGTAAGGGCGGCCAGGGACGGCCGCCCCACCAGAATATAGCCATCTTTAGGATATTGAAGGTCGCGGTGCGCACCCTACTATTAAGCCTGGTTCCTAAGCTCCGGCTTGGGAACCCCTTGTCCGCCAAGCTCCCGCTTGGCAAACCTTCAAATAATATCAGCATCTCGGGTGCGCAGGGGGCACCCTACCTGAACTTTTCACGGAGCAATTTGTGGTGCGTAAGACGCACCCTACATTAATTGAATTTTGGACGGATATTGATGGTGCGCGGTGCACTCTAAATATGAGGATATTGAAGGTGCGCAGAGCGCACCCTACTTAAACTTTTAATATCCCGAAATTTTTCACGGGCGGTAAACAGACCGGAAAACGGCCGGACAACAGACCATGATCACGAAAAAATCACAGGTTAACGGCACCAGGAGGCCCAGGTGGGCTTATGTCATGACGTGGTGCGCGGCTCTTTTCCTGGCCCTGTCCACCCTCACCGGGGTGGGTTGGGCCCAGGGGTTTCGGGTGGCCATCGACATCGGCCATACCCGAAAAGTCCCCGGCGCCATCAGCGCCCGGGGCGTGCCGGAATACCTTTTCAATAAAAAGATTGCCACCCTCCTCTACAAAAAACTCCGACAGGACCCGAGGTTCCGGGGATCGTTTATCATCAACGAGACGGGGGAGAACATCTCGCTGGCCGCCCGGCCCGCCCTGGCCCAGCGTCGGAATGCTGATCTGCTGCTATCCATCCACCATGATTCTGTGGACGCCGAAGACCTCTCCCATTGGTTCTACGAAGGCGAAATCCGGCCGTATTGCGATAAGTTTGCGGGCCATTCCATCTTCTACTCGGAGAAGAACGACCGCCCTCTGGAAAGCCTCATGTTTGCCGTGGTCCTGGGTACGGAAATGTTGCGGGCCGGGTTTTGTCCCACCTTGCATCACGCCAAAAAGTTTACCACCGAGGACAAGGCTCTGATGGATAAGACCAGGGGCATTTATAAATACAACCAGTTGATAGTCTTGAAAAATGCCACCATGCCGGCGGTGCTCTTCGAATGCGGCATCATCAAGAGCAGAACTGAAGAGATGCAGCTGTTGCAGCCCAAGTATCAGGCCAGGCTGGCTGATACTCTTTATAAGGCCCTGACCAAATATGCCGAGGGGATCAAAGCCCACCCCGACGGTCGGACTTTAATCACTCCCCGGGATTTGCCCGACAACTTGAGGCGGCGGTTCTTTACAGAATGACCGGCAGCCCTTTGTCCCTGAGGTATTCTTTCACCTGCCGGATGCTGAAAATGCGGTAGTGAAAGACTGACGCGGCCAGCAGAATCTGAGCCCCGCCCTTGGTGACGGCCTCGTAAAAATGCTCCAGGGTGCCCGCGCCTCCCGAGGCGATCACCGGCACCGACACCGCGTCGGCAATGGCTTTGGTAAATTCCAGGTCATAACCGGCCTGGGTGCCGTCGCCGTCCATGCTGGTGGGCAGGACACAACCCGCGCCCCGCTCCTGGCATTCCGCGGCCCAGGCCACCGCGTCCCGGCCCACGGGCTTGGTGCCCCCGGCGATGACCAGTTCGAAGCCCGAGGGCATGGCCTGATTGCGTTTGCCGTCGATGGCGATGGTCACCTTGGCTGCGCCGTAGGCCTGGGCGGCTTGGCTGACCAGATCGGGATTTTTTACCGCGGCGCTGTTCATGGAGATCTTGTCAGCCCCGGCCGCGA
>CAZLRL010000354.1:0-3468 GCA_964561645.1 uncultured Desulfobacterales bacterium | reverse complement strand
CCCAAGCAGAAACGTCAAAACCCAGGTTTTCCAGTTCCGGTTTCAGGGAGGCCAGGTCCTTTTTGTCCCTGATGGCCTGCTGGATGTCGCCGCTGCCCCGGAGGTCTCCCAGGAGGATGGCGCCCACCAGAATGTTGTCCTTGAATACCAGTTTGCGGTAGGTTTTCCGGGCTTCGTCTTTGCTGACCACCGAGGGCAACTCGCCGTCGGCGTCGATGTCGCCCGCGGCCATGAGGTCGATGCCCACCACCTTCAGGGTGTTGGCAGGTACGGTGCCTTCGTAGGCCGCGTCCCGGCCGGCCATATTTTCCCCGGCCACCCGGCCCTGTTCCATGGACGCGGGCCAGATGCCGTATATCCTGCCCCGGTGCTCCACCAGGTCGCCGGCGGCGTAGATGTCGGCCTTGGAGGTCCGCAAGGCGTCGTCCACCTTGACCCCCTTGTCGAGGTCCAGGCCCAGGGCCTGGGCCAGGGTCAGTTCGGGGCGCATGCCCGCGGACACGAGCACCAGGTCCGCGGCCAGCCGCTCGCCGCTCTCCAGGACTACGGTCAGCCCCGGGCCCTCCCGCACGATCTCCTGGGTTTTGGCCCCCAGATAGAAGGTGAAGCCCATGTCCTCCAACTGCTTTTGCAGGAGCGCGGCTCCAGGCACATCCATCTGGCGGGGCAGGAGCCTAGGGAAAAATTCCACCACCGTCACCGCAAGACCTGACTTGCGCAGGCCGTTGCCGGCCTCCAGGCCCAGCAGGCCGCCGCCGATGAGCACGGCGCGCTTTGATGCCCCGGCCTTGGCCTTGATGGTTTGGGCATCGTCGTAGGTGCGGAGAGTGTAGACCCCGTCGGCGTCCGCGCCTTTGATGGGGGGCACGAAAGAATAGCCGCCCGTGGCCAGCAGCAGTTTGTCATAGGAAAACTGCTCGCCTGACCGGGTTACAACCAGCTTTTGGTCCGGGTCGATCCGGGTGACTTCCGTGTCCAGGTGCAGGTCGAGGCGGTTTTTCTCATACCAGCCCTGGTCATGCAGGGTGAATTGATGCAGCTCCTTCTCCCCGGCCAGATAATCGGGCAGGGCCGGGACATAGTAATAAGGATAGTTCTCCCTGGAGAAGATGTGAATGGCGCCCTGCCGGTCGTGCTGGCGGATGGCCTGCGCCGCGGCGTTCCCCGCGGCCCCGTTGCCGATGATGAGATAGGTGGTCATGGGGTCACCTTTGCTGCGAAATGAATATTTTCCTGCTGGTGGGGATTTTGTCTTTGGTTAACAAGATTGGTTCAAAAAAAATATTTGCAACCGAAGATGCCGGGGAAATTTCCGTCAGATCGTTGAAGTGCCCGGCATGGTTAGGAAAGAAAAAGTAGATGGCACCATTGTGGGCGGGTTTGAAACCCGCCCCTACGGGGTCGATGGTGGGGCCGGGGTTTGTCAGAGTACACCCCGGGGGCGCCACCCCTAGAGCCCGGTAAGATTTTGGTGCCCGGCAGCAAGGGTGGACCAAAAATGTAGCCGCGAGGCTTTAGCCTGCGCCAGCACAGGTTGAAAACCTGTGCCACCAATATTTTCCTTCATTATATGGTCTGTCGCGCTTGAAGTTAGGGTTTTTTTACCCAGAATTTCGGTGGGCAGAGCCCACCCTACGGAATCTGCCAGGAAAATTTCTCTTGACTTTGAACACGGTCGCTTCGGTCGCGGCGCTCCCTCAGAATGACAAAAAACCGCAATATGAGGTTTTGCCATAGCTTCCAGGCGTCCGGTCATGTTGGGGAGATCCTTTGGGGTTTATCCCTCCGGAAGCCGCGCCCCGATATAGGCGGCCAGGTCCAACATGCGCCGGGCAAAGCCCATTTCATTATCATACCAGGCCATGACCTTGACCATGGTGCCTTGCATGACGTGGGTCAGGGGCGCGTCGACAATGGCCGAATAGTACGAGCCGGTGTAGTCCACCGAAACCAGGGGCTCCTGGGACACCGCCAAAATGCCCTGCATTTCCCCCTGCGCGGCCTCTGTAAAAATCTGATTTACTTCCTCTTTGGAGGTGGACCTTTTGACCAGCGCGGTAAAATCCACGATGGAGACATCCGGGGTGGGAATGCGGAGCGCCACGCCGTCCAGGTGGCCTTGCAGTTCGGGGATCACTTCGCCCACCGCGGTGGCGGCGCCGGTGGAGGTGGGCACGATGGACACGGCCGCGGCCCGGGCCCGGCGCAGGTCCTTCTTATGGGAACCGTCCTGGAGGCGCTGGGACATGGTGTAGGAGTGGGCCGTGGTCATCAAGCCATGCTCGATACCCAGGGTGTTATGAAGCACAAAAACCAGGGGGGCCAGGCAGTTGGTGGTGCAGGAAGCATTGGAGACTACGTGGTGCCGGTCAGGGTCATAGTCGTGTTGATTGACGCCGTACACAAAGGTGGCGTCGATTCTTTTGCCCGGCGCGGCGATAATCGCCTTTTGCGCCCCGGCCCGGATATGTCCGGCCACGGTGGGGCCGTCCCGAAAGGCGCCGGTAGCTTCCATAACCAGTTGCACGCCCAGATCCCGCCAGGGGAGTTCTTCGGGCAGGGCGTTCATTTGCGGCAGGATTATGCGTTGGCCGTTGACGATGAGCTTATCGGATTCATATTCCACCTGGCCGGCATAGATGCCGTGCACCGAATCATATTTCAGCAGATGGGCCAGGACCTTGGGCGAGGAGCGGCTGTTGACCGCCGCCAACTCCAGGTCCAGGTTCTCCTGGAACAGAATCCTGGCCATACAGCGGCCGATGCGGCCGAAACCATTGATGGCGATTTTGAGGGGCATATCAGGCAACCTCCTTGTTGGTTGGCAGTCAGCGGTTGCTTTTGGTTTCGAGTTTCGAGTTTCGGGAAATTTTGTGGGAGGAAGAATCGGTGGGCGGTGCCCACCCTACATTTCTCCCTTCGGTGGTGCGTAAGACGCACCCTACACGACTTTGGGCATTAAGCTATAAGCCGCAAGCTCTAAGCTTTTTGCTGTCATTCTGAGGGAGCCGAAGGCGATCGAAGAATCTCAAAATATGAGATGCTTCGCTGCGCTCAGCCTGACAAGAAAATCCTCTTTGGTGCGTAAGACGCACCCTACATGTTCAAGCTGCCAAAGCGGGAGCCCGGCTGATATTATGCGTTCCCAAGCAGGAGCTTGGGAACGAGAGGTAAAGAAAATATTATTTGGTGCGTAAAACGCACCCTCCGCAACCGCCTCTATCTCCTGATCGGCGGGCAGTGCCCGCCCTACATGTAACTAAGCGCAGGCTAAAGCCTGCGGCTACATTTTTCATCCTGTTTTTAGGCCGAATTATGCAAATTCAGGCGTAAGACACATCCTGCATACATCGAAACTCGTAACTCATTGGTAACAGCTTAAAGCTTAAAGCTTATTGCTTAGAGCTTAAAGCTTAAAGCTCATTGCTCATCCCCCCAGGTGCTCGAACAAATCGGTCTTCCGGGAGC
>CAZLRL010000353.1:0-3482 GCA_964561645.1 uncultured Desulfobacterales bacterium | reverse complement strand
CCGCAGGCGACCGAAGAATCTAGATCTTTCGCTTCGCTCAGGATGACAAAAATGACTTTTGCAAGAGGCTCTGGGGGTATATCCATGCCTGCCTGGCCCTGATATCGGAAGATGGTCAGGTTACTGCCGCGGCGGCAGCGGGGGCAGATGAGAACCTGGGGGAAATCTCCAACCTGCTGCAGCAAGGCGGACTGCCGTCATGTATGCGCCGGGCCTGGGAGCATGCTGAACCGGTGGTAATTGATGAACAGCTTCCGGATTGTCCGGGATGTTTCTTTTTTGTCCATCATAGGGACAGAGGGGCGCTGGCGTCCCCCTTGCTCCACCATACTCACTGCTACGGCGTGCTGAGCGTCATCGTGCCGACCGCCCTGATGCATGACCCGGAAGAGTTGGCTCTGTTTCGGGAACTGACCGCAGATCTCTCGCTGGCTCTCTACAAAATCGATCTGGAGGAACGGGAACGGCGGGTCCAGGCCGAGCTGCAGGCCAGTGAGGCGAAATATCGCCTGCTCATCAATAACGCCCGGTTCCCGGTGGTGGTCGCCTCCCTGGCGGATGACCGGACTCTGTTCCTGAACGCCCGGGCCGCTGATATCCTGGGGGTGCCGCTCCCGGAAGCGATGGGAGACCCGGCCCCCCATTATTGGTGCCAGCCGGATGATTGGCACCGTTTTGGGGCGGCTTTGCAAGAAAAAGGCCTGGTCCAGGACTTTGAAGCCTCTTTGCACAGCAGAGCGGGCCGCAAAGTGGTGGCCCTGGTTTCGGCCAACCTCATTGAGTTTGAGGGCCAGTCCGCCGCCTTTTTGGTCTTCCAGGACATCACCGCGCTCAAGCAGGCGGAAGAAGAACTCTTGAAGTACCAAGAGCATCTGGAGAGCCTGGTGGTGGAGCGCACCCAATCCTTGAAGCGGGCTAATGAGAATCTCCAGCGGGAAATTGCCGAGCATCAGCAAACCGAACAATTTCTCAAGGAAAGCGAGGCGCGCTTCAGGGCCATCTTTGAAGGCGCGCCCCTCGGCATCTGCCTTCGAGACCAGGATGGCCGGGTCCTGGCCATCAATCCCGCCCTCGAAAGGCTTCTGGGATACAGCTTGGAAGAATACAACCAGATGGACTGGAAGTTCCTGCATCCGGAGGACGCGGCTCATACCCAGAAACTCTTCAATGATCTGATCGAGGGGCGCCGGGATAATTTCGGCCTGGAAAACCGGGCCTTTACCAAGAACGGCTCCCTCATGTGGGGACGGGCACACTTTTCCAAGATAAAAGGCCCCGACCACCAGGCCTGGTTTTTTCTCACCCTCATAGAAGACATCAGCGCTGAGAAAAAGGTCAAAGCCGAAATCAAGGCCTATCAGGAGCGCCTGCGGGCCCTGGCCGCGGATCTGACCCTCACCGAAGAGCGAGAGCGGCGTCGTCTGGCCGCCTCCTTGCATGACAACATCGGTCAGGCCCTGGCCCTCCTCCAGATAAAACTCGGCTCCCTCAAACAGGCGTTGTCGCCAGAGGCCGCCTTCGAGCTGAATGAGGCCCGGGACTTGCTGGCCCAAACCATCAAGACCACTCGCTCCCTGACCCTGGAAATGGGCCTCTCCGTCCTCCATGAACTGGGCTTTGAATCCGGCCTGGAATGGCTGAGGGAAAAATACCAGGACCAGCACGGCCTGAAGGTGGAGATGTCATGTGAGCGCCTCTCTGTTTCCCTGGACGAACCCAAGAAAACCATGCTTTTTCGCGCCGCCCAGGAGCTCCTCACCAACATAGGCAAACATGCCCAGGCCCGGCAGGCCAAAATCTCTCTGGTTAGGGAAAAGGACCAGCTGGTTCTGGCGGTTGAGGACGGCGGGGTGGGGTTTGAAGTGTCAGACCTCACCGCGGTCGCAGGCTTCGGTCTTTTCAGCCTCGCCGAGCGGGTGAGCAACCAGGGCGGGCAAATGGATGTCATCTCAGCCCCGGGTGAGGGCACCAGGGTTACCATTACCCTCCCTTTTCATTCCGAGGGACAGCCCGTGACCTGCTCCCCGGAAACTAGCCCAGCAGAAATGTTAGAATCTCCTGAGTGCGAGGAGGTTCGAGGTGAAGAAAAAGCGGTTTTCAGAAGAACAGATCATCGGGATTTTACGGCAAGCAGAACGGGGTGAACAGACCATCGGCGAGATTTGCCGAGCGCAGGGGGTGTCGGAGCAGTCCTTTTACCGCTGGCGCCAGAAGTTCGGGGGGATGCAGGCTTCCGAAGCCAGGCGCTTGCGGGAGCTGGAGCGGGAAACTACCCGGCTCAAGCGGTTGTTGGCCGAGCGCGACCTGGAGATCGACGCGATGAAGGAACTCCTGGCAAAAAAGTGGTGAGCGCACCGCAGCGTCGGGAGGCCGTCCGCTTCCTGCACGGTCTCAAGGTTTCGCTACGGCGTGGCTGTGCGCTACTTAAGATGAGCTGGTCCAGTTACCGCTATGTGGCTCGTCCGCGAGATGACGGGCCGTTAACAGAAAAGTTGCAGGAGGTAGCCCGGAAGTACCCCCGCTTTGGTTATCGCCGGGCTTGGGCGGTGCTGAGGCGGGCCGGAGAATTGGTCAACTCCAAGCGGGTATATCGGGTCTGGAAGCAGGCAGGTCTGCAACGGCCCCAGCGGCGGCGTAAACCCCGGCACAAACGGAGCGGCGCCGTACCGCGGCAGGCGGCTTACCCTAACCATGTCTGGACCTATGATTTCATGCAGGATGCCGCCGGCGGCCGCCCACTGCGGCTGTTAACCATTGTGGATGAGTTTACCCGGGAAAGCCTGGAGATCGCCGCCGCCCGCAGTCTGCCGGCCCAGGCGGTCATTGAGGTTCTGGGCAGATTGTTTGCCGACAGGAGCCGGCCGGCTTATGTGCGCAGCGACAACGGGCCGGAATTCGTGGCCGTGGCGGTAAAAGATTGGCTCCAGGACCGCAGGGTGCAGACCTGCTACATCGATCCGGGCAGTCCCTGGCAAAACGCCTACGGCGAAAGCTTTAACGATAAGTTTCGGGATGAATGCCTGAACCTGGAGTGGTTTCACAGCGTGGCCGAGGCCAGGGTCATCATCCAGCGCTGGCGGAGGTATTACAACGAGGAGCGGCCCCATAGCAGTTTGGGCTACTTAACCCCAGCCGAGTTCCGGAGCGCCTGGGAAGCGGCGACGGCGGGGGCTCTGCCCCCGGACCCCCGGAGTTTAGCGCTTTTTGGGCCACCGGCTGGGCAGGAAAAAAAGGGGCAGAGCGCTTTGCCCCGCCCAGCCGTCTGGCCGCCGGTGTCGGCGCTCGGGTCGCTCTCCAGCGTAGCCCTATCCTCCGCACCGGCAACGACAATATATCATGAAAGCCAAAACCCTGGTATCATGGAATCTGATCCAACTTAAAAACGGAGTTCTAACATTTCAAATGCCCCTCATAATGGGGGCAGGCCAAGAATGCTTCCTCCAGACAAAATTCCCCAAAAAAATCGCTGACAAATTGACAGC
>CAZLRL010000352.1:0-3490 GCA_964561645.1 uncultured Desulfobacterales bacterium | reverse complement strand
GCAAGACCGCCACCCCCGACCAGGCCCAGGAAGTGCACCGCCTCATCCGGAATTTGCTCCGAGAGGTCCTGGGGACGGAGGCCATCCGCATCCTCTACGGCGGCAGCGTCACCCCCGACAATGCCGCGGACCTCATGGCCGAACCCGACCTGGACGGGGCTCTGGTCGGCGGCGCCTCGCTGAAAGCCGACTCCTTCCTGGGCATCATCGCCGCGGCTGGTTGATTTGGAGTAGAAGAATTTAGGGGGGCGGGCCGGGGACCTAGGGGCGGGTTTTAAACCCGCCCTCTCGGCCTTTCCCTCAAACTCCCCTGCCAACCCCCATTAAGCGGTAGCACGGGCATCATGCCCCGTGTGCACGGGCTGGAAGCTCGTGCTACCAACTCTGCGGTACAGGGAAACAGAAAATGTCAGGGTGGGCTCTGCCCACCAATTCCTTGCCGCTTAAATGGATCGCATTGCCCCTGAAGACCGAGAATTTTCCGAAATTCCCAGACCATGCAGGGTGCGTTTTCCGCAGCATAAATTGCTGACACACCCAGTGACCGGGAGCACAGGCATCTTGCCTGTGTTCTTTTTTTCTGCCAGTTTGGGATCCGGTCTCATGGTTTGTAGGCTTGATTCATCAAGCCCTGAGGACGCAATAAATTGCGCGCCTACGAATTGAGGAGAAGGCTTGGAAGAAGAGCTTATACCGTTTTCGGTTTTCTGTAAAAAGAAACAAGAATATCCATTAGTTACATTGCAAGTTTGTTTCATTTGAAAGCGAAATTAATATTATAGGGCGGCCCGTGGCCGCCGCCTGTGGCGGGCGCGGCACGCCCTATTGAAGTGGAAAATTTCTTTTTACTAACTGCTGACTGCTATAGGCCAACTGCTGATCACTGATCACTGATCACTGATCACTAAAATTCACGCTTTCACCTTCCCCTCATAAATATACGCGATGACCAGGCGAGGTCCCGCTTGCGCGGGGATGAGACGGCGGGTGTAGTGTTGGCCTTCGAATTCATCTAATTGCCGAAATTTGGCCGAAAGCCCCGGCGAGGTCACCAGCCAGGCGGGGTGTGCCTCTCCCGCCGGGTTCCACTTGAAGGACGGATACCCCCGATAATTCCCCAGGCTGCCCCGGATGGTGCAACGCTCCCAGTCAGCCTCCAGCCCTGCCAGAAGATGATGGAACCGTCCCCCAGGCTTAAGCGTCCCATAGACAATGAGACGCTCCTCAAAAATTACCAGGTCCACCCCCACCCAAGGCGGACGGATTAAGGGTGGACGCGCCATTCGCCGGGCCTTTAAGAAATCAACCCCCCGCGTCCGCCACGCCTTGCTGCCCTTCGTCCCCTCCACATGGGCCCGCACCAGGCCCATTATCTCAGCCAAAATATTCATTCCGAAGATGTTTTCTTTTAAAATTTTCGCGCCGCCCTCCGACTGCCTTTCGGAGGAGCAGGCGCCACCTCTCCCAATATTTCCTCGGACAACCTGAGGGAAAAACAAAGAACCTGGCCAATTCCCATAAGGCCGGTGGCACCGGCGTCCCGCCGGTGCGGCCCAAGCCGGCGGCCTGTTCCCGGATTTCCAATTATTGGCAAATTGTAGGGGCGCACCCAGGTGTGCGCCCTAATCCGGGCGGACACGCGGGTCCGCCCCTACGGTTTGATGCTGTGCTGGTATGCGAAAACTCGTAGGGTGGGCACCGCCCACCATCTTTTTTCTCGAACTGCAAAACGCTGGAGAATATTCTTTACTAAAGCCTGCCAATTCTTATCCCGGCTCACTCCCTTTTCTCTTTCAGATAAGAAGCCAGACCTTCGGAGAAAGGCTCGGGGCTCAGGCCGAAGTCCTGGTAAAAAGCCGTGGGATCGCAGGTGCTGCCTTCCAGGAGCATGCGGAGCTGGCCGGGGGTAAGGGGGAACCAGCGGAAGCGGCCGCAGAGGTTGGCCGCAAAGCGCATGCACCACACCGGTTGGTGGATTTTCTTTATCTTGCGGCCCAACACCTGGGCGATGGTGTCGATGACCTCGTTGAAGGTCATAGGCTCGGGCCCGCCCACCTCGTAAATCTTATTTTCGGTCTGGGGCCGCTCCAAAGCCAGGGCAAAGGCCCGGGCCACGGTCCACACCGGCACCGGCTGGAGCTGATAGGTGCCGTCGCCGATGATGGGGAAGAAGGCCAGACGCTGGATGTGCCGGGCGAACAGATTGATGGACTGGTCTTCGGGCCCGTAGATCACCGAGGGCCGAAAAATGGTGTAGGTCAGCCCGGAATTGATAACGTACCTATCGGCCCTAAAGTTGGTGACATGATACGGGTCCGCGGGGTCGGGCCGGGCCCCCAGCGCACTCATGTGCAAGTAGCGCCGGACCCCGGCCTCCGTGGCCGTGTCCACCACGTTGCGGGTGGCCTGGACGTGGACCTGCTCAAAGGTCACACCCCGCCCCGGAAATTCCCGGATGATACCCACCAGATGGATGACCGCGTCGCAGCCCGTGGCGGCCTCCTCCAGCGTCTCATGGACCAGGCAGTCCCCGGCGAAAAGTTCCACCCGCTCCAGTTCCCGAAGCTTTTTCTCGGAGCCCCGGCGCACCAGGACCCGCACTTCGTGCCCCTGGGCCAGAAGTTCCCTGACTACTGCATTTCCCACAAAGCCGCTGGCACCGGTGACTAAGACCCGCATAGCTGATGCACCATTTTCAGAGGATTTTTTGGGGGAGGGCCAGGATGTAGGGGCGGGGTAACCCCGCCCTACCCCAACCCCCTCCTAACTCTCGTTAAGCGGGAGCATGGGAATCCCGCCTGAGTTGCACAGGCGAGACGCCTGGCGAGACGCCTGTGCTCCCGGTTTTTGTAGCTTGATTCATCAAGCCCTGGCGCCATGAATTGCGCCCCGGCAACGGGAGAGTAGACAGGGATTGGCGATCCCCGGTAGCACGGGCTTCCAGCCCGTGGAAATTCCTCTCCCAATAAATTTCCCCACCATCACGTTTCCAACACCACCATGGCCACTGCGAAATTATCTTCGTCCGTAAGGCTGAGGTGCAGGCCCCTAATGCCGTTTTCCTCGCAGAGCCGGGCGGCCCGGCCCGTGACCTGAATCACCGGCTTGCCCCGGGGATCGGGGAGCACCTCCACCTCCCGCCAGCGGATGCCCCCCTCCCGCAGGCCCACCCCCAGGGCCTTGGAAAAGGCCTCCTTGGCCGCGAAACGCTGGGCGAACTGATACACCCCCTGCCGGGCCCGGCCCTGACAATAGGCGATTTCCCGGGCGGTAAAGACCCGCTTCAAAAAGCGCTCCCCATAGCGCGCCAGCACCCGGGCCACCCGGTCCACCCGGACCAGGTCTACGCCGATACCGTAGATCACGATTCAACTTTCAGCAGTCAGCAGTTAGCAGTCAGCAAAAATTGTTGTCATCCTGAGCGCAGCGAAGGATCTAGTGTTGTGTCTCACAATTAAGGTGATATTTTCTGAAATGTTTTCCGGCGCCA
>CAZLRL010000351.1:0-3495 GCA_964561645.1 uncultured Desulfobacterales bacterium | reverse complement strand
TTGTGACTGCGGCGCGGCAAGGTTAGGGGCCGCCGGCGGGGTTAAGGGTTCGGCACCACATAAAAAGATTTTCACTTTTCTATAGATCAAATTCCGTGCCAGCCGATGAGGAGCCCCAAAGCCGCGCCGGTAGCAGGGTCAGCGCCAGAGATGGGAACAAAATTCACCCATAGTAATTATAAATAGCGACAAATTGTTCCCTGAAGGGGAAAACCGCCGCGGGGTTGCGGAACTTTTCAGGAAGCGGCAAGAACCGTACTGCCACAATAATAAAAGCCCACCTAAGGGTTGCTTTACGCCGGTAAGAGCACTATCATATGAAGGCTGGCTTTTTGATATTCTTAACAATGAGTTACCTGATCATGTAGACTTTTCCACCCCTTCCCTGGCCCGCCTTTTTGCGGGGATTCCATGAAAAAATTTCTCAAGCCGATTCTCTATATCGTCCTGGGGATTATTGTGGCTTTCCCCCTGTTCAGCCTCACCTACTACACCATGGTGCGCACCTCCACGCCCCAGTTCTGCGCCTCCTGCCACGAAATCGAATTTGCCTACAACACCTGGCGGACCTCCACCCACACCAACAACAGCCAGGGCTTCGTGGCCGACTGCATGGACTGCCATCTGCCCGCGCCCCACGACACCTTCGAGTTCTTTTACGCCAAGACCTATCACGGCGCCAAGGACGTGGTGGCCCATCTCACCATGACCTCCTACGACCATGCCAAAAACCGGCAAAAGGCCTACGAGTCCATCAAAAACGACAACTGTCTGAAATGCCATCGCAACCTCCTCCATCTGCCCTATCAGCGGGGGGCCATGCTGGCCCATAAGACGGTGCTCTATCCCCGGCCGGGCTACGAAAAAAGCTGTTTTGATTGCCACCGCAACCTGGTGTACAACGAGGTGCCCTATTACAACTATAAGGCGTCTATTTCAAGCCCATGAAGCAAAAACTGGACGAACTCTATGCCAAAAATCTGATGGATCCCAAAAAGTTTTTCGCCGAGCCGCTCTACTTCGAGTTCTACGAACTCTGGCACCACGAAGGCCGCCGGGCCCGCATGGGCGCGGCCATGATGGCCCCGGACTACACCTGGTGGCACGGCTTTTATGAGTGCAAAAAGCGCTATGTCCACTTCATGGAAAAAGCTGACGACCTGATTAAGCACAACCAGAAAGCTTACCAGGCGCCGGTGTTTCCCGGCTCCGGCGGCAGCACCCAAAAGCCGCCCCAAATTTTCGGCTCCCAGCCCGCGGCCGCCGGAAAAAAGCCCGCTCCGAAGCAGTAGGACGGTTTGCCCTCCAAAAATCGGTGCCTAAATTAATCACTGACACCCTGGCCCGGGGCTGGAATCTCCAGCCCCTCTTCATTGGGACCGCTAAGCCCGGACAGCGGGCCGCCCCGCCGCCCGACCGGCAAACCAACCCTTGCCAATTATTCGGGGAATGACTAAAATGGAAAAGGTGACTACTCTTTTCGCATAGGTACCGTATGGATAGACAACAGACCTGTAAGCGCTGCTCCATCGCCCGGGTGAACGCCCTGTGTCAACTTTATGAGGAAGCCTTTCTGGAAAATGAGGCCAAGTCTTTTGACCACCTGAAAAGCTTGGTGCAGTTGGTGCAAAGTCGAGGGTTCGGCAACGGCAGGCAAATTCTGCGACCCGGTCTCAGAAAAAGCAAGGTCCGGACCCTGGCCTGGAACATTTCCTCCCTGCTCTATAATGACGACCTGCTGCGCCTGGGAATACCCTTAAATGGAAGTAGAAGACCTTAAGCCGTCCGCCGATTTTGATCTGGCGGAGGACCTGCCGGAGGGCGACGGCGTCCTGATCCTCTCCCCCAAAAGGCGTCTCCTCTCCTCCAATCTGCAAGCCGAAAGGCTGCTCCAGGTCAAGCTGAACCGGGGGCAAATCCTGCCCCTGGAGCTGTTGATCAGCGAGAAAAATCTCCCCCAGGCCAACCTGGCCTTCAAAGAGGCTCTCCAGGAGGGCACTTCCAGCTCCAATCTGCTGGCCCAATTTGTCCTGAGCCCGGAAAATCCCATCTATCTGAATTACTCCCTGGACCCCCTCTATAACCCGGAGGACAAAATCATCGGGGTCATCCTGACTTTGCGGGAAAACACCACGGCCCAGGCCTGGACCGCCTGGTCCTCCGACGGCCTGGGCATCGAATTCGATTCTTTCCTGGATAACCTGGCCGAAGCGGTGTTCACCATCAACACCCGCTGGCGCATCACCGGCTTTAACCGCCGGGCCGAAGAGGTCACCGGTTTCAAGCGGCACGAGGTCCTGGGCCGCTTTTGTGGGGACATTTTCAAAAGCGACCGCTGCCAGACCGACTGCCCCCTCAAAGCAACCCTGTCCGACGGATACACCCGCACCGACCAGGACGTGCGCATGGTCAATGCCGGCGGCCGCAACCTCACCGTTCTGGTCAACACCTCCATTTTCAAGGATAAAAAGGGCACCGTGGCCGGGGCCATCGAGTTTTTCCGCCCCCTCACCCTGGCCGGCCAGCCCCCGGGTACCAAAGTCAGCCCCCTGCCCCCGGCCATCGATATTATCGGCCAGAGCCCGCCGCTGGCCAAGCTGCTCCGCCTCCTGCCCGATATCGCCGCGTCGGAAGCCAACGTGGTCATCGAAGGGGAATCCGGCACCGGGAAAGAACTTTTCGCCAAGGCCATTCATTACCAGAGCCCCCGGGCCCAAGGCCCCTTTGTGCCGGTCAACTGCTCGGCCCTGGCGGAATCCCTGCTGGAATCCGAGCTCTTCGGCCACGTCAAGGCCGCGTTCACCGGGGCCATCACCAGCAAGGTGGGCCGCTTTGAGCTGGCCAAGGGCGGCACCCTGTTTCTGGACGAGATCGGGGAATTTAAACCCGAACTCCAGGTCAAGCTGCTCCGGGTCCTGGAGGAGCGAGTTTTCTGGCGGGTGGGCGGCATCCAGCCCATTCCCACGGACGTGAGAATCATTGTGGCCACCAGCCGCAATCTCAAAGACGCGGTGCGCCAGGGCCGTTTCCGGGAGGACCTCTACTACCGCCTGCGCACCGTACCCCTCATCCTGCCGCCCCTCAGGGACCGGCCGGAAGATATCCCGGTGCTGGTAGAGCACTTCATCCAGGAGTTCAACCGGAAGTATAAAAAAGAGATCCGCGGCCTGGACCCCAAGGTCATGGCCTTCTTCCAGAAGTACCATTGGCCGGGCAACGTCCGGGAGGTGCAGCGGGTCCTGGAATACGCCTTTGTTTTTGTCAAAGGCCACATCATCACCAAAAAACACCTGCCGGACCTGGAAGAAACCCAGCCCCGGCCCCCGGTGGCCGCCAGCCTCGGCCCCACCTCCACCCCCCTGTGGGAAGACGAACGGGAAGCCATTCAAAAGGCGCTGCAGAAGGCCCGGGGGCGCCGCCAGGTGGCGGCCCGGATGCTGGGCATCAGCCGCAGTTCTTTGTGGCGCAAGATGCGGGCCCACAACCTGTCCTGAG
>CAZLRL010000350.1:0-3495 GCA_964561645.1 uncultured Desulfobacterales bacterium | reverse complement strand
GGACGCCCAGGCCCAGATGGTGGAGATGATAAAGGAGCACAACCTCAACCGGGTGGTGGTCGCGGCCTGCAGCCCCTCCACGCACCAGCCCATTTTCCAGGACATGCTCCGCAATGCCGGCCTCAACAAGTATCTTTTTGAGATGGCCAACATCCGCAACCAGTGCACCTGGGTGCACCAGCATGATCCTGAAGCCGCCACCGAAAAATGCCGGGACCTGATCCGCATGGCCGCGGCCAAGGCGGGCCTGCTGCAACCCCTGGACTACCTCTCCGTGCCGGTCAATAAAAAGGCGCTGGTGGTAGGCGGGGGCGTCTCCGGCATGACTTCCGCCCTGGGGCTGGCGGACCAGGGCTACGAAGTGCATCTGGTGGAACGCAAAGACCGCCTGGGCGGCAACGCCCTGCGCCTGCACAGCACCTGGCGGGGCGGCCTGGTCGGCTGGCGGCTGCAGCGCCTCCTGGCCACGGTCCTCAATCACCCCCGCATCACCGTGCACTACAAGGCCATCGTCACCGGCGTGGACGGCGTGGTGGGCAACTTCCGCTCCAAGCTCAGCAGCGGCGCGGTCATCAACCACGGCATCGTGGTTATTGCCGTCGGGGCCGAGCCCTACCGTCCGGAAGGCCAGTTCCTCTACAAGGAGCACCCCAACGTGCTCCTGTCCCTGGATCTGGATCATGAATTCATCCATGAAACCGACCGGCTCAAGGAAGCCCGGGCCTTCGCCTTCATCCAGTGCGTGGGCTCCCGGATCCCCGAGCGGCCCTATTGCATGAAGGTGTGCTGTTCTCATTCCGTGGAAAACGCCCTCAAAATCAAAGAACGGGACCCCGACAAGGACGTCTACATCCTCTATCGGGATATGCGCACCTACGGCGAGCGGGAGATGCTCTATACTGCGGCCCGGGAAGCGGGCGTGATTTTCATCCGCTATCACCACGAAGACCCGCCCCGGGTGGAGGAGGCCCCCGACGGCCGTATCAGGATCACCACCAAAGACCACATCCTCAATATGCCGGTCACCTTTGACGTGGATATCCTGACTCTGGCCGCGGCCATCATCCCCCACCATAATGCGCCCCTGGCCGAGCTCTACAAAATCCCCTTAAACGCCGAGGGCTTCTTCACCGAGGCCCACGCCAAAATCAGACCGGTGGACGCGCCCACCGAAGGCATCTACATGGCCGGGCTCTGCCACTATCCCAAGCCCCTCCAGGAATCGGTGGCCGAGGCCCTGGCCACCTCGTCCCGGGCCTCCACCCTGCTGTCCCAGGACACCCTGCTCCTGGAGTCCACCGTCTCCCGGCCCATCGACGAAAACTGCGACGGCTGCGCCTTCTGCGTGGATACCTGTCCCTTCCAGGCCATTACGCTCCTCGAATACATGAGCCAGGGCCACGTCAAGAAAACCGTGGAAGTCAACGAAGTCCACTGCAAGGGCTGCGGCTCCTGCATGGCCACCTGCCCCAAACAGGGCATCGAAGTGTCGGGCTTCACCCAGGAGCAACTCCAGGCCATGGTGGACGCCGCTTTGGAGGTGGCCTAAATTTTCCCTGGCCTTGGTCTTTACCCTGTGCTTATATATGGTGCTCGCAGGAAAACATGGAATAAACTTGAAGCCTTTGGCAAATAATGCCGGGTATGTCATTCGGAGGGAGCGAAGCGACCGAAGAATCTAATGCTGTGCTTCATGAATTGCCTGGCAAAGCAATTAAGTTCACCTTGAGTTGGGGTTTGAATGTACTCGGTTTTAAAGGGGCTTTAGTTTGGGACCATGCTGCTGACTTAAACAAGGCGGCGTCCATTATCTGTAGGGGCGGGGTCCCCCCGCCCAGAGAATGAGTAGTTCAGTCCAAGGGCAGGGAGGCTCTGTACCTACGGTAGTCGCCTAGGGTGGGCACTGCCCACCAAAATGCTTTGGACACAAAAGTCTGTTTATGTTCCGATAGACTTTCAATATGAAGGAATGCCCTGGTGGAACAGGCGTCTGACCTGTGCGCGGTCGGGCCGTAGTCCGCACCCAACGCGGGTTTTTGAACCTTGAACTTTGAACCTTGAACCTTGAACTTTTCGTGTAACGGGTCACAAACATGGAAGATCAATTCGAACCGCTGATCATCGCTTTTCTCTGCAACTGGTGCTCGTATGCCGGCGCCGACCTGGCCGGCGTCTCGAGAATTCAGTACCCCGCCAACGGCCGCATCATCCGGGTAATGTGCTCCGGCATGGTGCACCCCAACCTGGTCATCAACGCGCTCACCAAGGGCGCCGACGGTGTCCTGGTCTGCGGGTGACACCTGGGCGAATGTCATTACCTGGAAGGTAATGTCAAAGCACAAGGCCGGGCGGAAGGCATCGATCTCATGCTGGAGGACTTCGGACTGGAACCCGAGCGCTTCCGCCTCGAATGGATTTCCTCCTCCGAGGCCCAAAAATTCGCCGACGTCATGACCGACATGACCGAAATCCTCAAGGAACTGGGCCCCAGCCCCTACAGCACCCGGTATTAATGCCGTTTTCGGTTTTCGGTTTTCGGTGCAAAGGAATAAATAAGAGCGGGTACTGCCCGCCGTTGGTTTTCCCAGAAACCAAAACTCATAGCTCATAGCTCATAGCTCATAGCTCAAAACCATGGCACCTTCATTAGCACAAAAATTCGACGGCAAAAAATTTCTGTGGGATGGCGTCAACTATGAATCCCGGGACGAAGCCCAAAAGGCCCTGGAGGCCTATAAAGAAAAGGGCTTCGACGTGGAACTGGTCGAAGCTGACGGCCACTTCCTGGTCTACTCCCGGCGCCTGGCCGCCGTGCAATCTGCAGAATAACCCTTAAACACACCACGAAGGCTTTCCCGTAGGGCGGGCGTCCCGCCCGCCTCCCGGGTGTGCAGCAGCAGAAAAAAAACCCCAAACCCACCACGAAGGAGGGATAAGATGGCAGTACGAGTCGTGGAAGACTGGCTCAACGCCTGTTCGGGATGCGAAATCTCCATCCTCAACATCGGCGACCCCCTGCTGGACATTCTGCCCCAACTCGAGTTCCAGCACATGACCGCCCTGGTGGACCACAAGTTCTTCGGGCAGCTCGGCGACAAAACCGACATGGAAATTCCCCAGTCCAACGTCGCCATCGTCTCGGGCGGGGTGCGGAATGAAGAAATGAAACACGAACTGGAAGAAATCCGCAAAAACACCGACATTCTCATCGCCCTGGGCAGCTGCGCCGTCTACGGCGGCGTCCCGGCCCAGGCCAACATGTGGAAAAACGAAGACGTCTTTGAAAAGGTCTTCCGCCAATGTCCCTCCACCGAGGCGCACTCGGATCCCAACGACCCCAACGTCCCCGCCTGGACCCCCACCTGTATGGCGGTGGACGAAGTGGTGAAGGTGGACATCGCCATCCCCGGCTGCCCGCCCCACCCCGACTGGATCGCCGACGCCCTCACCGCCGTGCTCTCGGGCAAAACCGACTGGAAGCTCCCCGAGCGCAGC
>CAZLRL010000349.1:0-3502 GCA_964561645.1 uncultured Desulfobacterales bacterium | reverse complement strand
GGACTCGAAATCATTGGCGTGGTTTTAGAGCTAAAGAAATAATCGTATTCTGGAATTTGGTAAAGGGGCTTTTTGTCCGGGTGCATTTTGTCCCCAGAGCCGTCACCGTCTGTGGCAGGTTGCCCTGGATTGCCGCAGGCCCGCCTTGTTGATCGGGTTTGGCACGCAATCTGCTTTTCAGGTAAGGTGGCGGACACAGGTGAGGCGGTGAAAGACTGGCTTGCCGTCCCCAGGATTTCCTCAAAGGGCCTGGCAATGATTGCTATACCGGTTTTGCGGTCACGCGTCGCCCCGGTGCTGAACTGGTGCTCCCGGGTAAAAATTTTTCCACGAGAACCGTCCCCGGATGGATTTAGCCAGGAGCTGGTTTTGCCGCATCTGGAGGCAGCCCAGCGCCTGAAAGTGCTGCGGGACCAGGGAGTTAACACTTTAATCTGCGGCGCCTTGAGCACTGATCTGCTGTTCTATGCCCAGGAGCTCGGCCTCACCATTATCAGCGGGGTGGCCGGGGAAGTGGAGGAAGTAGTAAGTTCTTACTGGCAGAACAGCCTGGACCAGCCCAGGTTCCGGCTGCCGGGCTGTCGGGGAACTCGCCGCTACCGCAGGGGCTGGCGGCGCGGCAGTGCCGGGCCGTGTAAAGGCGAGGCCGAAGCCCAGGGCGTGGGCACAAGTAAAAACCGCCGCGACGGGGCCCGGGCTGCGGGGCTGGGGCCCGGGGGATCATGCGTGTGTCAGGCCTGCGGCTTCCAGGTCCCCCATGAACAGGGCATCCCCTGCATTCAAGTGAGATGTCCTCGCTGCGGCCAGCCCATGGATCGTACTTGAAGGGACACCGAGATACATGATAATCTGCGTAGCCAGCGGCAAAGGCGGCACCGGCAAAACCACCCTGGCCACCAATCTGGCCGTGGCCCTGGAGGGGCCGGTGCATTTTCTGGACTGCGATGTGGAGGAGCCCAATGCCCATCTCTTCCTGCAACCCGAGATGAGCACCAGCCTGGATTTTGCTGTGGAAGTGCCGGAAATCGATCTGAACCGCTGCACCTTGTGCGGCAAATGCCAGGAAATTTGCCAGTTTAACGCGCTGGCCATTCTTCCCGAAACCGCGCTCAGCTTTCCGGAATTATGCCATAGCTGCGGGGGCTGCTTTCTGGTTTGTCCCGAAAATGCCGTGCTTTCCCAAAAACGCCTGGTAGGTCAGGTGGAAACCGGGCGCCGGGGCCAGGTCACCTTTGCCCACGGGCGTCTCAGGGTGGGGGAAGCCATGGCCCCGCCCCTCATTCGGCGGGTGAAGCAGGAGGCCTCGCCCAACGGCCTGACCATTATTGATGCGCCCCCCGGAACTTCGTGCCCGGTGGTGACCACCCTTTGGGGAGCGGATTTCGTCCTGCTGGTGACGGAGCCCACGCCTTTCGGGCTCAACGATCTGGAACTCGCGGTAGGCGTTACCCGGGAACTGAATCTCCCCTGCGCCCTCATTATCAATCGGGCCGACCTGGGGGATCGGCGGGTGCATGAATACGCCGCTCGGGAAAATATCCCGATTTTGCTGGAAATTCCTTTTGATCGGCAGGCCGCCGAGATCTATGCCCGGGGGGGTATGTTGGTGGAAGAGCTGCCCCGGTGGCGGCGCCTGATGGAAGGTTTACTTGCCGATCTGCAATCTTACCTCCCTTTCCGGGCCGCGGTGAATCATCCGGGCTAAAGGTAATGCTGTTCACTTTAGCGAGGTAAGGTCGTTTTTGTGTAGGGGCGGGGTCTCCCCGCCCAAGGAATGAGTAGTTCAACCCAAGGGCAGGGGAACCCTGCCCCTACGGTATGCTTAAGTGAACAGCATTCGGACTAAAAGGGTATTTTAAAGGAGGAGGCCGCCGATGTCTCAAAGAACACTTGCCGGGGTCAAGGACAAGCTGTCCCAGGGTCTGGACGGATTGAGCCGCGAGGACGTGGAATGGCTGGTAAAGAGGGTGGAGGATTTGGAAAAGGAAAATGAGTTTCTGAAAAAAGAACTATCTTATGCAGATTATCAAGGCGAAGTAGGCTTTTAACCTGATTGTTCACAACCACAGGGAAAACGGAAGGTAATGTCAGATATTCATGAACTGGTGGTATTGAGCGGCAAGGGCGGCACGGGCAAGACCAGCCTGGTGGGGGCCCTGGCGGCCCTGGTGCCGGGAAAAGTGCTCTGCGACGCGGACGTGGATGCTGCGGACCTGCACCTGCTGCTGCGCCCGGAGATTCTGGAACGCCACGATTTTTATGCCGGCCACCAGGCGCGGATCGACCCGGAACGCTGTGTGGAGTGCGGCGAGTGCCTGGACTGGTGCCGGTTCGGGGCCATCGACCAGAATTTTCGGATAAATCCCCTGCTCTGTGAAGGCTGCGGCGTCTGCTGGCATTTATGTCCGGCGGGCGCGGTCGATTTTCCCGACAATCTCTGCGGCGAGTGGTACATTTCCCAAACCCGCTTCGGGCCCCTGGTCCACGCCCGGTTGGGGATCGCCGAAGAAAACTCCGGCAAACTGGTGGCCCTGATCCGCCGGCAAGCCCGGCAGTTGGCGGAGGCGCACGGCCTGTCCTGGATAATCACCGACGGTCCCCCGGGGATCGGCTGCCCCGTGATCTCCTCCCTGGGCGACGCCACTGCGGTTCTGATCATCACCGAGCCCAGTGTGGCCGGGCGCCACGACCTGGAGCGGGTGGCGGCCCTGGCGGTCCATTTCGGCCTGCCCGTGTCGGTGCTGGTAAACAAAGCCGATCTGCATTGGGACACGGCCCGTGAAATCGAGCAGTTTTGCGAAGCCCAGGGCTATGGGTTCCTCGGATACCTGCCCTTTTCCAAGGATTTCACCCGGTCCCAGGTTGAAGGGCAGACCATCATGGAATACAATAATAAAGAATTACAAGCGATTCTCCGAGAGGTCTGGGAAAAATTACAACACGACCCCCGAAAACCAAGCCTGAAGGCGAGTTGACCAAGACCGAAGCCAGCCGGGAACGGGTCAGGGCCGCCCCGGCGTCCCATTTTCCCCCCCAGACCGAAATCATCCTGAACAGCATCGCGGACGGCGTTTTCACGGTGGACCTGGATTGGCGGGTAACCTTTTTCAACCAGGCCGCCGAGCGGATCACCGGCGTGCCGGCCGTCGAAGCCCTGGGGCGCCCCTGCTGCGAAGTATTCCGGGCCAATGTCTGCGAATCCGACTGCATGTTGCGGCACACCCTGGAGACCGGGAAACCCGTGGTCAATCAAGCTATTGCCATCCTGGGGGCCGACGGCAAGGAAATCCCCATCAGCATCAGCACCGCCCTGCTCAGGGATGAAAAAGGGGAGGTTATCGGCGGGGTGGAAACCTTTCGGGACTTGAGCCTGCTGGAGGAGCTGCGCCGGGAAATCCACCGGCAATACCGCCTGGGCGATATCATCTCCAAATCGCCGGCCATGCAAAAAACCTTTGCCCTGCTGCCGGAAATCGCCACTTCCGACAGCACCGTGCTCATC
>CAZLRL010000348.1:0-3534 GCA_964561645.1 uncultured Desulfobacterales bacterium | reverse complement strand
CAAATCCCCTCCCAACCCCTTTTTCGGCAGCACGGGCATCTTGCCCGTGCAGCACGGGCTGGAAGCCCGTGCTACCGTTCAAAATTATGGGAAAAGGAGATGAAAGTCCGGTCTGCTTACCCTTTGGTGAAAATGCCCTGGTAAAAAACCCGGTCACAGCCGACACCTGGGTCGGCCTTCACAAAAGATTTTCGTTTCAAGAGAGGCTCTTGCAAAAATCATTTTTGTCATCCTGAGCGAAGCGAAAGATCTAGATTCTTCGGTCGCCTGCGGCTCCCTCAGAATGACAGATACGTGATATTTGCAAGAGGTTCAAGAGATAATCATATTAATGGGCCAACAGTGTTCAACTATAAGAAATTATTATGGAATAATAAAGGCCTTTTTGAGCCGGCTCACTTTGAAAGGTCGGCCAGGATTTCCGGATTGAAGTTCAGGGCCTGGGCGATTTGGGCCACGGTAGCGGCCAGTTTCCGGGCTGGCGGGTCCTTGGCGGCCCGGGCCGCCAGGGCCGGGTAGTTTTTTTGGAGCAGGGCAAAGAAAAAATTTTGGGCTTCGACCACGTCCAGGGTGATGGGGATGCGGCGCTGGATTTGCCGAAATTTGATCAAATTGTCCGCGGCCTGGGGTGCAAACCCTTTTTCCAGGTCCCACAGGAGGCGGTGTAAAATCCGCTGCAGGATTTGAGCCCCTTCCCGGGATTCCAGGTGGAAGCCGAAGAGGTCCGCGTCCTGGAGTAAATCCGACAATTCCTCGGAGGTTGGCAACAGCTCCGGCTGCGGTTCCAGGCGGCGGAGGATGTCCACCAGGCGGCGGTTCAAGGTGATGGCCCCGAGGGCCTGGTAAAGCCGGGGCAGCAAAAGACCTTCGGCGGCCATGGCCCGCAAAACCGGGGCGGCTTCGTCAAAATAATGGGCCAGGTTGGCCACCGCCTCCTCCCGGTTTCCGGCCAACAGGTCGAGGAAAATCTGCTCCTTTTCCTCCTGAAAAATGTCACGCACCGTGTAATAGCGCTCCCCCAGGCGGCTGGCCAAGAAGGGCATCAGGTCCTCCGGGGTCCGGGCCAAAACCTCAAACAAGTCCTGTTTCAAAGACTGAAAATCTTTCTCGTCGCGGCCCTGTAAAACCTGGGTGCGATAGAGGTAACTTCCCAGATAGACGGTGAAAAAGCTGAGTATCTCCCGGCGCCAGGTGATGCCCGAGGTAATCTCCAGGCGACCTGAGGCCAAAACCAGCGTGCCCTGGGATTGGACCTCCTGCTCCAGGGCCTTGACCCGGAAATGGTACACGCGGTGGGGGCATTGGCGCTCCCGGTTCTTGAGCCAGGAGATGGCCCACTGGTTCACCACCTTGGGGAAGTCCACCACCGCGGTCTTGACGCGGCGCAGGTAGATATCCCGGCCGCTGCCCTCTTCGGGTTTGTTGCTGGCCGCCGCCTCCAGGTGCTTTAAAAATGGCTCTTCCAGGGGTTCCCGGGAAAAATATTGGCCCAGTTGCAGGGCCCGGGCGGCGTATTTCAGGGTCTGGATGGTCTCGAGGCCCGCCAGATCATTGAAGAACCAGCCGCAACTGGTGTACATCAACAGGGCATGGCGCTGCATTTCCAGGAGCCGCAGGGCCACCAACCAGCTTTCCCGGGTCAGACCCTTGACCCCGTGGCGGGCAAAGAATTTGGCGATGATTTCCTCCCGGCGGTCCAGAATGACCTCGATATACGCATTGCGGGCCGCCCAGGGGTCTTTAAGATACTCGGCGCCTTGCTTTTCGAAAATTTGCGCCAAACGGCTGTTCAGGAAATCAAAGGCCTGGCGCAGGGGAGCCCGCCAACGCTGATTCCAGTCGGGGGGGCCGCCGGTGGCACAGCCGCAGTCCTCTTCCCAGCGTCCCACGCCGTGGGCGCAACTCCAGGAACTGCCCTGTCCCTTGGGGCCCAACTCCACCTCCACCCGCAGGGAGGGCGGGTTGGCGGCCAAAAACGCGGCGTAATTCGTTAAAGTAAAGCCCTGGCCGGGTAAAACCTCGTTCAAAGCATGGGCCAGGGCCAGTTCCCCGAACTTGTGGTGATGGCCGTAGTTTTCGCCGTCGGTGGCCACGTTGAGCAGTTGGGGGCGGGGCAGGTCGTCACGAAAACCCTCCACCAGGCGGGCGGCGAACTGGCGGCTGTCCTTGAGGAGGTCGCCGAAGCTCAGGTCCGAGGCCACGCTGCCGTTGTAAAAAAAGACGTCGATATATTGGTGCCGGTCGGGCACCCCCGAGGCATCCGGCAGCAAGGCCCGGTACGCCTGGGTAGTGTCCAGGGTGTGGGCCTGGACCTCCTCCCAGGCGCCGCCGTCCAGGGGCTTCACCCGCCGGGCCTGGTGCGGGGAGAGGATGACGTACTTCATACCGTGTTCCCGGAGGGTGGCCAAAGTGGGATAATTCACCGCGGTTTCCGGGAGCCACAGGGCCTCGGCCTCGCGGCCGAAGCGGTGCTGAAAGTCTTTAAGTCCCCACACCACCTGGGTTTCCCGGTCCCGGGGCGTGGACAAGGGCAGGATGGGGTGGTTATAAGCCTGGGCCAGGGCGTTGCCGTGTCCCAGACGGTCACGGCTCTGTGTGTCCGCGGCCAGGAGGCGCTGATAGGTGAGGGGAGCGTACAACTCCAACCAGGCGAGGAGAGTAGGGCCGAAGTTAAAGCTGATCCGGGCGTAGTTATTGATAATATCCAGGATACGGCGCTGGCCGTCATAGACGCGGGCGCAGCCGTTGGGGGTGTAGCATTCCGCGGTGATGCGGCTGTTCCAGTCGTGGTAGGGGTGGGCGCTGGCTTCGGTTTCGATCTGCTCGATCCAGGGGTTTTCCCGGGGCGGCTGGTAAAAATGACCGTGGATGACCACAAAACCACGGGATTTTTGGGAAGCGGCGTCGGTCACGGCGGCGATGGCCTCATTTTTTTAATGAGAACGAAAAAAAGCTTTCTGATATATTCGGAAAATCATTTATGTCATCCAGAGTGAAACAAAGGACCAGGTTCTTCGGTCGCAAAGCTCCCTCCGAATGACAGTTTCGGGTGAGTCAAAAGTAAGATCTGATTCAGCCGGAAAATTTCTTGTGTCTCTGGCATCTTAAACCCCTGCCTAGACCCTGTCAACCATCTGCATTACGATGATTACGGGCGCGGGTGGCCGCCGGGCCGGGACATTGCCCTGATGAAATCTTGATTCCAGAACCCGGGCTAACGTATATAATGATGAGGTCGTTGCCAAAGTTCACCAAGTGAGATCATCATGGACGCCACCATCTTGGAACAATTGCTTGAAGAGGTCCGAGCCGGCCGGCTGGGGGTGACCGAAGCCCTGGAACGCTTGCGCCACCTTCCTTATGAGAACCTGGGGTTTGCCCGGGTGGACCATCACCGGGCTTTGCGCCAGGGTTTTCCGGAGGTGGTTTTTGCCGCGGGCAAGGATACAGATCAGCTCAAGGGCATCCTGGCTTCGCTTGCCGCCCGGGCCCCCCACATCCTCATGACCCGCCTGGCCCCGGAGCAGGCCGAAG
>CAZLRL010000347.1:0-3548 GCA_964561645.1 uncultured Desulfobacterales bacterium | reverse complement strand
AGGGGGCAAAGGGGCTATGCTCCTTTGCCCCCTCCCCCACTTTTCTCCTCCCTCCCCACGATGGCCCCCTCCGGGCAGACGTGGATGCAGACGCCGCAGCCGATGCAGCGGACCTGATCGATATCCACCCGGCCGCTCACCTCGTCAAACACCAGAGCCGGGCACTCGAATTCCTCCAGACAGTGGCGGCAGGCGATGCAGGACTCGGTCACCTCCATCTCATAAACTGTCTGGGCTTTTCTGGCTTCCCGGTCCAGAATACAGGGATGCCGGGCGATTATTACTGCCACGTTGCCCGCGGGGCTCCGGCAATAGCGGTCCGCGTCCCGGAGGAGATCTTTCAGGGCCGGGACTTCATAAGGCTCGCATTCTTCGAGAAATCTTACCCCGCAGGCCCGCACCAGATCGGCAATAGACACCGCTTGCCCGGGTTCCCCCGTGGCGGTCACACCGAGTTCAGGGGTAGGCTGGTGGCCGGTCATAGCCGTGGTGGCGTTGTCCAGGATCACCAGGATGAATCGGGCTCTATGAAAAACCGCGTTCAGGAGGGCTGGAATTCCGGCGTGGTAAAAAGTTGAGTCCCCGATAGTAGCCACAATGGTGGGATACTCGCCTCCGGAATCAACAAAAGCTCGATAAAAGCCTGCCGCCTGGCTGATCCCCGCGCCCATGCAGTGGCAGGTGTCCACGGCCCTGAGATTCAGCCCCAGGGTGTAGCAGCCGATATCGCTGGGGAAGATACCTTCCGGAAAGGCCTCCCGGATGGCGTAAAACGCGGCCCGGTGGCCGCAACCGGCGCACAGAGTGGGCCGGGTGCCACCCCCCGAAGGCTGAGCCCAAGAGGATGATTCCCCCAACCCCAAAAAATTCTCCAGAACAGGCCGCAGAACCTCAGGAGTAAGCTCCCCTTCCCGGGGCACGGTCTGGGACCGCCGGCCCCGCACCGGTACTCCGGCCAACTGCAACTCCAGCACCGGGTAGGTCTCTTCCAGCACCAGGACCTGGTCGTACATCAAAGGCATGACTTCCAGAAAATCCCGATGCAGGGGATAGGGCATGGTGACCTGGTAGAAGTCAACCGTGCCCAGCACCCCCAGATTCTCCAGCAGGTCCCAGGCATGGGCAAAGGCCACCCCGGACGCGACAATGCAGGTTCGGGGGGCGGAGCCGTCCCCGGGATGGAGCAGCGGCGCCAGGGCCGCTTCCCGGGAGATGCGGTCGATTTTGTCGTTTAATTGTTTATGCAGTTCCCGCAAAAACTGAGGCGTGGCGCACCAGCGGCCGGGGTCTTTGTCAAAACGCGCCGCTCGCTCCAGAGATACAGGTTCCGCCACTGTGACATTCTGCCGGGCGTGGCAAATCCTGGTGGTGGGGCGCAACATCACCGGAATTTCATATTTCTCCGACAACTCAAAGGCCCGGCCCACCAGATCCTTGGCCTCCTGGGGGGAGGTGGGGTCCAGCACCGGCACCTTGGCGAACATGGCAAAAAAACGGCTGTCCTGTTCGGTCTGGGAGCTGTGGGGCCCGGGGTCGTCAGCCGCGATGACCACCAGGCCCCCGGTGACCCCCAGATACGCCGAACGCAGAAAGGGATCGGAGGCCACGTTCAGACCCACCTGCTTCATGGAGACCGCAGACCGCCTTCCCGCCATGGCATTGGCCAACGCGGTCTCATAGGCCACCTTTTCGTTCACCGACCACTCGGCGTGGAGGTGAACTCCCTCTTCCTTGGCATAAGCCACCACCGCGGCCAGAATCTCCGAAGCCGGAGTCCCGGGATACGAGGCCGCCAGGGTGACGCCACATTCCACCAGCCCCCGCCCGATGGCCTCGTTGCCCATGAGCAGACGTTGTATATAGTCCAAGAGACTCACCAAAATGGATGTGAAATTTCGATTAAGTGAAAATTTTTCAAAAATTCAAGAAAAAGAACTTGACTTTTCATGGGAAATGCCGATTATTTAGCTGTAACGGTACTCATCTACCAATGGAGGTAGAAGGAGCTCGGGGGCCGCCCTAAGGGGCGGTCGCTGTTTTTCTTACCCTTTTTGAGTATTGCCTTTCCAAGTCCCTCTCTCCTTCTCGGCTTACATAGAATGCGGTTAGCCAAAAATACCTACCCCTTCTCTTTTTGAGGACGATTGCGTACCGATATTTCTTAAGCCAGATGTATCGTCTAATTCCCTTATCCCTTGAACCATGATCATAATCAAACACTTTGATCTCTATGTTTTTCCCACATTCCATTAAAGGTCTTGCCCAAGGTAACCTTCTTGCCCTCTTATAGTCAGGTTCTCGATCACCAGTAATATGATTTATTTTTGAAATTACATGCCAAAATCCTTCCTCCTTACCATCTCCATCTGGTAATATTCTTCGATTATAATCAACTCTTATTGAACAATGTTTTGTAGTATTAATAATAAAATCATTTCTAAATAAAATATACAAATTATTAAGTACTATTTGAAAATTGCCATCAGTATCAAATTTTGGTGGAAGGAAGTCTAAATCATCAGTCATGTAATAATCTCCTAGGTGAAAAATAAAACAAATTAAATTTTCTTTCCCAGGGAGGAGAACTGTGATCAAGTCCTAATCTTGATAACTTAGATATCCTATCTATAATCATAACTTTTGCTGGGTTTGAAGACAATTTCCTTGCATAATAAGAAATTGCTCCCATAAAAAAATCTGCCATCTGCAATACCTCTGTTTCCTTAGACCTAACATGCTGGATAATTGGAATTAATTTTCTATCAAAGTCATGAAAACTATTGCATAATACATCTTTTAACTTATATATTTTTGATTGACTAAGTGTATCTTTTAAGTCTATATATATATTATAATTGTTTCCCTCTGATATAATGTTATGTAAAAGATAATAATACATTTTATAATAAAACGAATCATGAATTCCTAAGTTATAATAATTATGGTTTAACAATTGCTTATTATTTACAATAAGACAACGAAATTTTAATACATCATTTGCAAAGAAATAATTTACAATGTTAATAAAATAATCTATTCTCGAAACCGATACCTTGGTCCATTTCAGCTCACCCCTCGCCCGGTATTGCTCTTTTAAATTCCTTATATGAGTTATGATCTCTTTGACATTCTCATGTGGACACCAAGTGCATCCTAATACCATTACCGATTGCCTATCATGTTCCAAATGACAGCTTTCATCACAATAAACATTGTAAAGCATATTTTGTCCTTTATAAATTAATCCTTGTTATAAATACTTATACTTATATTTTTTTCTGTGTCAACACTTATGATTTCCTATTCTTTTACCTTATCTCCTATTAATCCCCGTGGGCGGATGAATAGTACAATAAGCAACACCACAAAGGCTATCACATCTTTATAGGCGCTGCTCAGATATCCCGCTCCCAGGCTCTCCAGGAGGCCCAGCATGATCCCCCCCACAATGGCACCGGGAAAGGAGCCGAAGCCGCCCAGGATGGCGGCCGCGAAGCCCTTGAGGCCCAAAAGCACTCCCACGTCGTAAGCCAGGGTGGTGATGGGGG
>CAZLRL010000346.1:0-3565 GCA_964561645.1 uncultured Desulfobacterales bacterium | reverse complement strand
CCCCTCCCCCCGACTCGCCTCCCCCAAACCCAAACCCATAAATGTGATAAGGAAGTTTTAGTGGCACAGGCTTCCAGCCTGTGTGTTGGCGCAGGCTTAGCCTCGCGGCTACATTTATTGTTTATCCAAGCCGCCGCTGACAGTAAAAATTACCGCCACTTCCGGCCGACCCCCTGGGACCATTAAAGGTTATCTGCCTGTCATTGTGAGGCGTAGTTAAGGAACTGGAACTAATTGAAAAGACTAGATTTTTCGGTCGCCTGGCGGCGCCCTCAGAATGACAAAAGAAATCGACATACGGGGTTTTGAAATAGGTTAAGTGGCGGGCGAGACGCCCGCGCTACGGGTATATGTTTTGTGTGAAGGATTTTTTGGTGACAGCGGCACCTGAGCCTGCGGCTCATCTTGGAATGATGAAAAGCCAGGTTAATGGTGCGCAGAGCGCACCCTACATAAACTTGGGGGGCAGGGGTCAGCGGACCTCTGCCCCCTCCCCCGACTCGCCTCCCCCAAACCCAAAGTTTGAGGATTTGAGGTTAGAAGCAGCAATGGGTGGTTGAGGGGGACTGAGAGAGGAAAAGGGGGCCGTCGGCCCCCAGTCCTCTGCTGGATTGACTTATACAACAACCCTGCCTAACAACAACCCTGCCTTAAAGCGCCCGGGACACCTGGGCGCCCTTGCCTTCCTTGATGGCGGCGTGGGCCGCGGCCATGCGGGCGATGGGGATGCGCATGGGGGAGCAGGAGACGTAGTTGAGGCCGATGCGGTGGCAAAACTCGATGGCCTGGGGCTGGCCGCCGTGTTCGCCGCAGATGCCGATCTTGAGATCCGGCCTGACCTCCCGGCCTTCTTTGACCGCGATTTGCATGAGCCGCCCCACACCCTTCTCATCCAGGATTTCAAAGGGATTGTGCTTGAGAATGCCCTCGGTGTTGTAGATGGGCAGGAACTTGTTCTCCGCGTCCTCCCGGGAGAAGGAGAAGGTGCCCTGGGTGAGGTCGTTGGTGCCAAAGGAGAAAAATTCGGCCTCGGTGGCGATGCGCGCCGCCCGCAGGCAGGCCCGGGCGATTTCCACCATGGTGCCGAATTTATAGCTGATTTTTACATTGTAGCGCTTTTCCACCTCTTTATGGATCTCCTCCACCCGGGGTTTGACCCAGACCAGTTCCTGGACCGTGCAGACATTGGGGATCATGATCTCCGGCCGGACATCAATCTTGTCCCGCAAGGCCATGGCCGCGGCCTCAAAAATGGCCTTGATCTGCATGTCATAGATTTCCGGGAAGGAGATGCCGCAGCGCACCCCCCGGTTGCCCAGCATGGGGTTGTATTCATGGAGCACCCGGACCCGGCGCAGGACCTGCTCTTTCTGCTTGAGCATTTTCTGGTCCAGGCCCTTGGCCCGAAACTCGGCGAATTCCCGGATCATGGACTCGACGCTGGGCATTTGCTTATAGAGCTCCGGGTCCAGCATGGCCACGGTGCCGGGAAGCTGCTCCAGGGCGGAGAGGATCTGGCGGAATTCCCGCAGGCGGCTGACGTCGCCGATCAATTCCTCGATAGTGGGGAGAAACTCGTGCAGGGGCGGGTCCAGAAGACGGATGGTGACGGGCAGCCCGTGCATGGCCCGGAAGATCTCCACGAAATCCTCCCGCTGCATGGGCATGAGCTTCTCGGCCCAGCGTTCGCGCTCTCTGGAGGTATCCGCCAGGATCATGTTGCGCATCAGGGGCAGGCGGTCGGCCTCGTTGAACATGCGCTCGGTGCGGCAGAGGCCGATGCCCATGGCGCCGTGTTCCTTGGACCTCTGGGCCATGTCCGGGGTATCGGCGTTGGCCCAGACCTCGATTTTGGCGTACTTGTCGGCCCAATCCATCAGAGCTTTCAGGTCCTTGGGGAGATCCGGGTCCAGCATGGGTACCGAGCCCATATAGAAGACGCCGGCGGTGCCGTCGAGGGTGATGATGTCGCCTTCCTTGATGACCAGGTCGCCGACGCGGGCTTCCTTGAGCTCATAGTTGATGTCCAGGCCCTCGACCCCGGAGACGCAGGGTTTGCCCATGCCCCGGGCCACTACCGCGGCGTGGGAGGTTTTGCCGCCCCGGCTGGTCAAAATGCCCTGGGCGGCGAAAAAGCCGTGGATGTCCTCGGGCTTGGTTTCCACCCGGGTCAGGATGACCTTTTCTCCCTGATTGCCCAGGTTTTCGGCCCGGTCGGCGTCGAAGACCACTTTGCCGGTGGCCGCGCCCGGCGAGGCCGAGATGCCCAATCCCAGGGGCTCCTGTTTGATGTCCGGGTCGATGCGGCGATGCAGAAACTGCTCCAGCATATCCGGGTCGATGCGCAAGAGGGCTTCTTCTTCGGAGATAAGGCCTTCTTTGACCATGTCCACCGAGGTTTTGCACAGGGCCCAGGCGTTCATCTTGCCGTTTCGGGTCTGGAGCATGTAGAGGGTGCCCTGCTCGATGGTGAACTCGTAGTCCTGGACCTCCCGGTAATGCTGCTCCAGGGTTTTGTTCATCTTTTCCAATTCTTTATAGATTTCCGGCATGTCGGTGCGCAGTTCCCGCAAGGCCCGGGGGGTGCGGATGCCGGCCACCACGTCTTCGCCCTGGGCGTTGATGAGGTAGTCGCCGTACATGGTATGTTCGCCGGTGCCCGGGTCCCGGGTGAAGCCGACCCCGGTGGCGGAATCCTTGCCCATGTTGCCGAAGACCATGGTGCAGATGTTGACCGCGGTCCCCAGGGCCATCTCCGGGGTGATGTTGAACTGGCGGCGGTAGTCCACGGCCCGCTTCCCCATCCAGGACCGGAAGACCCCCTCGATGGAGATGTACAGTTGGGCCCAGACATCCTGGGGGAAGGGCTTGCCGATTTCCTTTTTGATGTAGTCCTTGAAGCGGTCGACGACCTCCTTCATGGCCTCGGTGGTGAGCTCCGTGTCCACCGTGGCGCCGTACTTCTTTTTGGTCTCCTCGAAGATCTCGTCAAAGCCCTCGTCCTTGACGCCGAGGCCGATTTTGCCGAAAAGCTGGAGGAACCGGCGGTAGGCGTCATACACGAAACGCTCGTTTTTGGTGAGCGCGACCAGGCCCTTGACGGTCTCATCGTTTAAGCCCAAATTCAAAATAGTATCCATCATGCCCGGCATGGACAGGGCTGAACCGGAGCGCACCGAGACCAGGAGCGGCTTGTCGGGGTCGCCGAAGCCCTTGCCGGTTTTCTTTTCCAGCTCTTCCATGTACTCGTGCACTTCGTCCATGAGGCCTTCGGGGAACTTGTTCTGGTCCAAATAATCGACGTTGGCTTCCGTGGTGATCACGAAGCCCGGGGGCACGGGGAGGCCGATCTGGGTCATGGTGCACAGGCCGGCCCCCTTGCCTCCCAACAGCTTCTTATTGGTGCCGTCGCCTTCCTCGAAGGCGTAGCAATAGCGCCTCTTGTTCGCCATGTCTTTTTTCTCCTTGTCCTTTTTCCCGGTGGTTTTACGCGGCATGGGCGATCTCCTCCTGCTTAATAGTCAAATTTGTGAAAAATATCAAAAATAAAATGGTCCTTCATGGA
>CAZLRL010000345.1:0-3568 GCA_964561645.1 uncultured Desulfobacterales bacterium | reverse complement strand
GGACCGCGGCGAAATTGACCCCGGTGATGCCCATGTCCGCCTCGAAATAACGGGAGGCCAGTTGCCGGGTCGCCAGGCGGGTCAAAGCCACGGGGTCGGTGGGGCACTCCAGGTTCAAGGCCTCGGACAGTATACGGGCGATCTGATAGCGGTCCAGGTGCAGGGCCGGGGCCGTGAGATGAGCGGGAGGATGCCCGGCCAACTGGATGATGAACTCCCCCAGGTCGGTCTCGGTGAGCTCGATATTTTGGCGGGATAAAAAAGGTGGCAGCCCGATTTCGTGGGCGGTCATGGACTTGGACTGGACCACCCGGGCCACCCCGTGCCGCTGGGCCACCCTGAGAATAATATCTCGGGCCTCGGCGGCGTCCGCGGCCCGGTAGACGGTACCGCCCCAGGCTTCCACCTCTTGTCGGAGCCGTGCCGCATACTCCTGGTAATGGTCCACCACGTCGGCTTTGGCCGCGGCCGCCTGCTGCCGCCACTCTTCCCACTGTGGGCAGTCGGCTACCAGCCGCTCCCGGGCTTGCAGCGCCCGGTGGGTGGCGGTCCGCACTGCCTGTCCGAAGAAGGCGGGGACTGTGACCATGATCGGGAAAGTCTCCGATGGTTAAAGCTTTGCGGGATGAAGGAATCGCTTATAAAGTTTTCGGTAAAGATTATTTCACCCCCAACCCCTCACACGAAGCGATGCCACAGGCTTCCGGCCCGGGTCACAGGCAAGATGCCTGTGCTCCCGGTTAACGGGGGTTGGATGGGAATTTGAGAGGTGGGTAGGGGCGGGGTTACCCCGCACCTACGAGCCTGGTTCTCCCCTATTTAATACTGCTGTCATATAGGTAAAAAAATGTAACCGCAGGCTTCAGCCTGCGCCTTGGGCACGGCAAGCCGTGCCCCTACAGTAAAATTACTTTTCTTACGGCAACTTGGTAAAAAAGCATTCTCCTTTATGCCGAGCAAAGTGAATAATGAATTGTTTTTTAAGACCCCTGGTTCGGTTTGCTGACCTGGGCCCGCTGCCATTCCTGTCGCAACCAGGCCTGCAGGAGGACCAGACGTTTTTCTCCTAAAAGCTGGCGCTTCAGATTCTCCCGGACCTCTTGGAATTCCTTCTCGGACGGCAGCTTCCGGTTTTTAAAGGCCAACACATAGTATTTGTCTTGCCATAAAATGGGTTGGTCCGGATAGGGGTCCTGCTTGGAAAGCAGGAACGCGGCGCTGGTCAGAGGTTCGGCCAGGGGCTGGTCTCTGAAACCCTCGGTCCGGGCAAAATAACCGCTGTCCTTGAGGGGAAGCCCGGCCTGGGCCGCCACCTTGGACAGGGGCTCGCCCTGGCGCAGGCGCTGGAGCAACTGGTTAGCTTCTTTTTGCGCCAGTTTTTGGGCCTGCTGCCGGGCCACCGCCTGGCGCACCTTATCCTTGGCCTGCTCCAGGGAGGGCAGGGTCGGAGGCTGATAGCTCAGGGCCTGCATGACAGCATATCCCTGGGGCACTTCGGCCACCCCCACTTCCTGGGGTTTGAGGGTAAAGGCCTCTTGATTGAAAGCCCTTACCGCCCCCAGCTCGGGGATGGGTTCGGTCTGGGTGAAAAAAGGCGTTTCCTGCGGAGTGAGCCCGTTTTTCTTGATCACCTCCAGGAAAGGAACCCGGGCGGTTGCGGCCTGGAGGTCTTTGGCCTTCTCGCGCGCCAGTTGCCGGCTTTGTTTTTGTTTAAGCTTTTCCGTCGCCCTGGCCTTGATTTCCGCTGCCGGCAGGGCTTCGGTCTCTTGGATTTCCTCAACTTTAATCAGGTGGTAGCCCTGGCCGGTCCGGGCCAGGCCCACCTCGCCCGGGGCCAGGGCAAAGGCCACTTTGTCCCAGGCCTCCCCTTTTGGGCCCCGTGTCACCGTCCCCAAATCGCCCCCTTGCGGGCGGGTTTTTTCATCCTGGGAGGAAATTCGGGCTAATTCCGTAAAATTCCGGCCCTGGCGGATTTGCTGCCAAAGCTCCTCGGCCTGCTGCTTTACCTTCTGACGGGCGGCCTCGGTGGCCTTCTCGGGCAGGGCCAGAAAAATTTCCCGCACCCGGATGACCTTGGGCCGAACCAACTCCGAGCGGTGCTCCTCCAGGTAGTCCTCGATCTCCTCATCGGAGACCTCTACCTGCTTCAGAAAATCCTCGGCGCGCAGGACCACATAGCGCACCTTGATTTTCTCCGAGACGCGAAACTCGTCCTGGTGCTGCTGATAGTAGGCCTTCAGCTCCTCCTCGGTGGGTTTGACCCGGGCCACAAAAGACTGGGGGGTGACCGAGATATAATCCACCTGCACCTCTTCCCGGAACAGCCGGAAGTATTCCTGGAGCTCCGCTTCCGACACTTTGGCAAAAGAAGTGATGGTTTCCGCGGCCTTGGTCGCGAGCAGTTGCTGGCGGATCCACTTTTCATAGGCCACTTTTTGGGCCTGACGGTTTCGTCCCCGGCCGATGAAAAACTCATACATCCGGGGATTGAACTTGCCGTCCTGTTGAAAGGCCGGATCAGTGATAATGTCATACTGGACTTCCCGGTCGCTGACCTCTAAACCCAACCGCTGGGCGGTTTCGGCCAGAAGGACCAGGTTGATCAATTTGTCCGGGGCCGCTTCCCGCAGGGCTTTGATATCGTCGGCGGACAACTCCCGCCGAAAACGGGCTTTCTGCTCCAGCAGACGGACATATTCAGCATAGGTGGTTATCGGTATGGGCTGGTCGTAAACCCGGGCGATCTCCTGGGATTGGTGGGGGTCCATGCTGCCCATGCCCCAGAAAATAAAGACCACCACGATGGCCCCGATAATGGCGGCGATCAGCCAATGCTGGGAATGTTTGCGCAGGATTTTTAACATAGTCGGTTACCTATCTGGCGGCTGCGCCTGGTTGCAGCAGCCGTTTGGCTTCCTGGGCCTCGGGGCTCTGCGGATATGACTGGATAAGTTTCTGCAGCGCCACCCGGAAGTTGGTTTGCTGATTGGTCTGCTGGTAGGAGTAGGCCTGGCGCAACAGGGCGCTGGGGGCCAGGATGCTGTTGGGAAATTGGAGCACCAGCTTGTTGAATTCCACCCGCGCCGCGGCGAATTTCTTTTCCTGATAAAAGCTGTCCCCGATATAGTAACGGGCTTCCGCGGCCTTGGGTCCCCGGGGTTGGCTCTGCAAATATTGATGGAACTTGGTGCGGGCCGCCGGGTATTTTTTGGCCTGATAGAGACGCAGGCCTTCGTTGTATGCCTTTTCGGCCGCGGGTGACGCCGGGGTCGCGGCTTGGGGGGCCGGAGTCACCGGGGGCGGCGGCGGGGGCGGCGGTGCCTGAGGCTGAACCTTGGCCAGCGGCTTCGGGGCTGGGGCCGGGGCCGGGGGTGGCACGACCGGTTAGTATCGTGCTACCTTGTTGCGATGAGCCTGGTTAGATTCGGCGTTTCGATGGAAGAGGAGCTCGTACAGCTCCTCGACGAGCTTGCGGACCGGGAGGGGTACGACAACCGGTCCGAGGCACTACGCTCCCTCGTGCGGAAGGAGCTGGCCCGGGACTCAAGTCCCGGGGACGACCGGCAGG
>CAZLRL010000344.1:0-3606 GCA_964561645.1 uncultured Desulfobacterales bacterium | reverse complement strand
CGCAGGCTGAAGCCTGCGGCTACATTTTGTTACCTCTATGACAGCAACTTGGTATGAGTCCCGTGTTCCCCCCCATCAAGAAATTATATCAATTTCGCTTTCAAATGAAACAAATTTGCAATATACGTAATCGATAGTCTTATTTCTCTTCACAGAAAACCGAAAACCGAAAACAGTATTACTGCCACCAGGAGGCATAGAAAAAAGCCAGGGTCAGGGAGAGGCCCGTGAGAAAATGGGTCTTGATGGTCAGGGCCTGGATGGCGACAAACTCTTCGGAGGTGGGCGGGGTAAGCCAGGCCTGGCGCACCGCACTCACGGCCAGGGGCAGGGCCACCAGCCCGGCGAACAGATGCCCGGGAAAGTCGAACATTTCCATGAGCAGGGGCAGACTGAGATAGGGCGATAGCATCAGCCCGGCGTAGACCCAGCGGGAGCGCTTCAGCCCCAGGCGGGCCACCAGGTGGTCTTTGGCCGCAGTGGTGTCCGCCTCCACATCCGGGAATTCGTTGATCCACAGGATGGCGGTGATGAGGAAGGCCAGGGGCAGGCCCGCGTAAAACGCCGCGGGGCTGGCCAACCCGGTCATGGCGTAGTAGGCCCCCAGGGTGAGGACCGGCCCGAAGGCCAGGAAGATGGTGAGCTCTCCCAGGCCTTTGCTCATCAGTTGCAACGGCGAGGCGGAATAGAGGTAGGCCGCGGCCAGCCCGAACAGCCCCAGCAGCGCCACCCAGGGCCGGCCGTAATAGATCAGCACCAAGCCGCAGGCCACCCCCAGACTCAGACAGGCATAGGCCATGACCCGGACGGCTCCCTGGGTGAGCTCGCCGTTCTGGATGACCCGGCTGCCGCCGCTGAAGGGCGTGGGAAAACGATTGATGGGGTCGCTCCCGAAGGAGTCGTAATAGTCGTTGATCAGGTTGCCGCCGGTGTGCAGGCCGGCCACCCCCAGCATGGTAAAGAAAAAATAAAAGAAGCCGTCCCAGGTGCCGCGCAAACAGGCCAGGGCCGCGACCAGGACCACGGGCATAAGCGAACCGGTAAGAAAAGGCACCCGGGCCGCCCGGATGAACACAAGTACGCGCATATCCTTCCTCGATCTGCGGGGATTATAGGAGCTTCCCCGAAACCTGTCAATGGAGTTGCGTAGGGTGGGCACTGCCCACCGAAAATCCTCGGACACAAATCTGTATTTTCCCCACCAGCCATTACCATGATAGAGAGCTTTGGTGGCCTAGCTTTCAACCTAATACTGGCACAGGTTAAAGCCTCAGGGGCATTTTTTGCCCCCCCGAAGATGAAAAATATAGAACAGCCACCCTTGGCTGTTTTCAAGAGCAGGCGGGGGCGCCTGCTCCACATTGATTTTCACTAGGGGCGGGTTTCAAACCCGCCCTTCTGCACATTGCCAAGAGGTTTTTCACGGTAAAGCCTGCGGATATATTTTTACCGTCCGAATTTGGTGATGAGTGAAAACTTAACGAACACACGTGCCCCTAACCCCGCTCCTCAAGAGGGGATGCATTCGGGAAAACCATGGTTATGTTAAGAGAATGGGGCAGGCCACGCCAAGTCAGCTTCGTTCAGGATGATGAAAAAAGGGATTTCGCCCCCTTCTTTTCGACCCTAAAGCTAAAAATAACACTGTTGGTCCAGACTGTTATAACGGCTGTTAGACCTCGCCTTCTCCAAACCTGTCATTCTGAGGGCGCGCCGCGACCGAATAACCTAGTGTTTTCAAGAGCTTGAAAGGAAGAGAGCTAATAAAACCGGCCCCTCCCTTTCTTCTGTAGCCGCAGCTTTAGCCTGCGCTCGGTGAAATTTTCCGAACCGTTTTCAAAGCCCCAAAAGAAGCTTAAATCTCCCCTTTTTAATGGGGATAATCCGAACCCCGACGGCCTGGCCACCACTATAAAGGACGGCGAATATGGAAAAAGTAGAATTCATCGACCTCAGCTCCGAGCTGCACGAGGATGAGCGGGGTTTCAGCTTCTACCCCCTGAAGGGGCGGGTGGAAGACCCGGCAAGCCTCCCCGACATCTTTCACCTGGTGTCCATCGCTCCCGGACAGGTGCGGGGGAACCATCTGCATCCCACCCGCTGGGAGTGGCTGCATCTTATCCACGGCACCGGCGCCTTCAGGTGGGAACCGGAGCCCGGAGAAATCCAGGAACGGGAGGTCTCCGGCCCGCGCCTGCTCATCCGCATTCCCGCGGGCGTGGCCCACTCGCTGCGCAACAACGGCCAGAAACCCATTTATCTCTTGGCTTGGCGGGAAGGGGAACTGGGGGACGCCAAAGATACTGTGCCCCATAATTTGGGCTAAAATTTTTTGGGGAGGGGGCCAGGGGTCTCAAGGTCCTGTCCCCGCTTCCAATCCTCTCCCGCATACAAGGGGCGCAATTTATGGCGCCCCGAGGGCTTGATGAATCAAGCCCCCCACAAAAGCGGGAGGCCAGGCTTCCAACCCGTCCAGGCACTGGCAAGATCTGATCCCCGTGCTACCGACAACGGGTTAAACAGGGAGGTAACACAGACGAGACGCCTGTGCTCCCCCTTAATTTAGGGGGTTGGAGGAGGGGGCGTGGGGGAGGAGGCAGGGGTTTGCGACCCCTGCCTCCTCTCCCCCACAAATCGTTGCCCTCGATCTACTTCTCCGGCGGCGTCGGGGGGGGCGGGGGCGGTTCCACATAGATCCACAACGCACCCCGCATTTCCAGGGGATAAGATTTGCGCTCGTGGGTTTTTCGCCCTCCCGGCGCGGACACCGAAATAATCCACCAGCCGGGGCTGTCCAGGGTGCAGACGAAATACCCCATGCGGTCGGTCTTGGTTATCCGGGTGATGAGGGGGCTGTTTTCTCCCCCCAGACGGTCCCGGGGCAGTTTATCCCGGGGGACAAAAAATCCGTTGAACTTCTCGATCTCCACCGTCGCCCGGGTCAGGGCCCGCTTTTTGGCCAGGGCCTGGCCCTTGAAAACCGAGCCCGCCGGCCAGCCGTAGGGGCGGGTAATGGGAATAATTTCCACCGGCAGCCCCACCGCGTCGTACCAGCCCCCTTCCTTCATGACGTGCAAGGGCTCCTTGACATAATCCTGCCAGAAGACCTCTTCAGCCGGAATAAAATAGGCCGGACTCTCCGCGCACAGGTAGTAGTCCCCCAGGCCCGGAGGCTTATATTCCACCGCGAAAGCCTTGCGGTCCTGGCCGCTGGCCCGGTCTTTCAGGGTGATTTCCTGGGGCTCCAGATCCACCTTTTTTCCCTCGGGGGTGAATATAAAAAATTTGGGAGGCTCGGCGTCATCGATGAGCATATCGTAAGGATGGCCCCAGAAATACTGCCAGCGCACCAGCTCCCCCGGTTTGGCGTAGCAGCCCTCGAACTGGGGCCAGACCACCTGGTAATGGGCCAGGGCCGCCGAACCCGGCCAGAGGCCCAAGATCAGGGCGACCAGAATTAGCCGACGAATTTTCCCCCGTTTTCCCATAAGCCACTCTCCCTGGTGTTCTGCCCAAAGTTGCAGCTCTATTTCAAAATGTTTGCTGGAACTGGAAGTCTTTTCGACCTATTTGACAAACAACTTTAATTAATTTCTAAAGTTATTT
>CAZLRL010000343.1:953-3618 GCA_964561645.1 uncultured Desulfobacterales bacterium | reverse complement strand
GTGGCTCTGATGACCGACTTTTTCAACCAGCCGGTCAAAACCTTCTCCATCAGCTTTTCCCAAGATGAATACAATGAGGCCGCTTATGCCCGTATGGTGGCAGAACGGTATCAAACTGACCACCAGGAGTTTCAGGTCACCCCTGATGCCAGGGCCATTTTTCCAGAGCTCGTTTGGCATTTCGATGAGCCCTTTGCGGACCCTGCCGCCATTCCTACCTATTATGTCTCCAAGCTGGCCAGGCAATATGTCACCGTCGTCCTGAATGGGGACGGGGGGGATGAAAACTTCGCCGGTTATCCCCGCTATATCAAAAATGGTGCGGTTAATGGCCAGGAAGGGCTTTACGCTCGGTTGCGAGGCTGGCTGGGGGACTTCTGGGGCTGGCAGGCCTTCGTCAAGCAGCAGCATCTCTGGAAAGACCCGGTAGCGTTGGCATCATTTACTCCCCGTCTTTTTTCCTATTATTGGCGCATCACCCATATTCACGAACTTCACCAGGCGAAGCTCTACACGGCCGACATGAAAGTTGCTACGGCAACTCATCCCGCGTTTCGCCTGATGGCGGAGAAGTATCGCGGCTCTGATGCCCGTGACTTTGTAGACGCCCTCCTCAATCTGGACCTGGAGTTTTATCTACCGGACACCCTGATGCCGAAGGTGGATGTTACCTCCATGGCCCATTCCCTGGAGGCCCGGGCTCCCATGTTGGACCACCATTTCCTGGAGTTTACCGCCAAGATACCCGTAAATTTAAAATTGAAAAATGGCATTCTGAGCAAATACATCTTTAAGAAGGCTGCTGGGCCTTTTCTTCCCAAGGAGATAATTTATCGCCCCAAAATGGGGTTTGCTGTTCCTACAGATCATTGGTTCCGCAACGAACTCAAGGAGATGGTTTTCGACACTTTGCTCAGCCCCCGGGCCTTGGGAAGGGGTTACTTTCGGAAGGAGTCAGTGGAGCAGATTTTGACTCAGCATCAGACTCCGGATTTTAATTGGCAATACCTTATCTGGAACATGTTGATGTTGGAGCTCTGGCATCAGATGTTCATAGACAGGACCTTAGCTCCTCCGGCCGGACATTACCTGTGAGCTCTTCCAAACCTTCTATCCTGATGATCAACGGCCGGTGGCGCCCCCTGGCCAGCGGAACAGAATTACAGGCGGAGAGGCTGGCTTGCCGGCTGGTAGAACTGGGCTTTCCCGTACAGGTCCTCACGGACCACGTGGATCCATCCACCCCGGTCGATGAAGTTTTCCGGGGGGTGAAGATCCACCGCAGTGATTTCCCCATAGCTTACTATTTGAATCGGACCGCGGCCCAGACATTGGGTTATCTGATCGAAAAGCGCCATACCTTCGATATCCTTCATGACCATCAAATGCTTGGCCACGCGATGGTATCCACTCTAGTGGCTAGATGGCTGGGGAAATGCAATGTTATCAAGGTGTCCTTGATAGGCCCTAATGGAGATCTGACTCGCTTCTTGCAGTTAAAATACGCCAAGTGGGGCCTCCAGGTGCTCCAGATGGCGGACGCGGTCATCGCGGTCAGCCGCGAAATCCAGGACGAGTTGCTGCGGCATGGCTTTGCGCCCGAGAAGATTTACCGCATTCCTAACGGAGTGGACATCCAGGAATTTCGGGGGACCAGCCCGCTGCCCAGGTCCTTGAAACGCCGGTTTATCTTGTTGGGCCGCCGGGACCCCCAGAAGGGCATTGATACTGCTCTGCAAGCCCTGAAAATCCTGGCTGATAAGGGTCTCGCCGATCGTCTGGAGCTTAAGTTATATGGCCGGGACTATGCCGAATGGGACTACCGGCAAATGGCCCGGGATTTAAAGGTAGATCAATATGTGACCTTTCTACCTTTTGAGAACAATGTTGTGGAGGTTTATCAAAAGGCCTACTGTCTCATCCTTCCCAGCGTGGGGGAGGGACTTTCTAACGTGCTTCTGGAGGCTATGGCCATGGAAATGCCGGTGATCGGCAGCCAGGTGAGCGGTACCGCTGACGTCTTGGAGCACCAAAAAAATGGCCTGCTCATCCCTCCCGGTGCGCCGGCAGCTTTGGCGGAGGCCATGGAATGGGTAATGGCCCACCCCAGACTGGCCGCAGACTTAGGCCGTCGGGCCCGCCTGACGGTTCAAGAACATTACTCCCTGGATGCGGTGGCCCGACAATACGCTGAACTTTATGATCACCTCACGAAGAAAAAAGGGTCTTGTCCCCTTGGGCAAAAACGCTGGTAAATGAGTTTCCCAAAGTCCATCGCAGTTGTAGCCCCAGGGTGTCCCCCCGGACTGATTCAGGAGCTCCTGGATGACCACCTTCTGCCGGCAAAAACAACCTTGCTTTTGCCCCCCGGCACGTTTTCAGAATACGATACCGGGGTCGTTCAGGAAACCCCATCCGGTAGGGTTTGGTTTCGGCAATCACCCGCCCAGCGGTTTTTTTCCACTCGCCACCTGAAATGGCTCCGAGGATACCTGCGGTCTTCTGAACATGTCATGGTGGTGATTCACCAATCACCCTACGAAGACCTCTCCAGTGCCGGGACTTCTCTGCTCGTCATGCTGTTGTCAGGCAAGACCATAAAGGTCCTGCGCCCCATGCTTGAAGAACCTGGTGACCAACCTGGGTCGAACCTCAACCTGAACGT
>CAZLRL010000343.1:0-929 GCA_964561645.1 uncultured Desulfobacterales bacterium | reverse complement strand
CCCTGAGAAATGGAAGATTATCGAACTCAATGCCCAACTCCTGGTCAAGGACATTTGCAGTACATTCTGGTCTCACTGTCCGGTTAATATAAAGAATTTCATCAACGATATTGACAGGGATCTTTATTATTATTTTCGCATTTATGAGGTTGAGGGGAATGATGTCTCTCCTGAAAATCTTGAACCGGATGCCCTCCCGGTCAATCTTAAACCCTTGGATGCCTCGCCCGAGGCCATTCAACATGATGTTGAATATGCTGTCTACGGTGCCTGTATCTGGTTGGATCTCTTACCGATTGGTGGGGAATTTCTCAAGGGTAAGAAAGTCTTGGAGATCGGGCCGGGGATAAATTTTGGCGCCATGTTGGTCCTGGCCTGTCATGGAGCACAAGTAATGGTGGCCGACAGGTTTTTGACTCCTTGGAATCCAGAGTATCATCCCATATTCTATAAACTTCTCAGGGATAATTTGACCAAGCGCTGGCCCACCATTGATCCATCTCCCTTGGATGCGGTCATCTCTCAAGGTGGATATCCCCCTGAGATTATTTCCCTTTATTCGTGCTCTTTGGAGAAAATCACAGTACCTCATGAAAGTGTAGATCTGGTATTGTCAAACTCAGTTTTCGAACATCTTTATGATCTTAACCTAGCCTTCTACCATTTGTCCCGGATTACCAAACCCGGAGGACTTGGCATTCACATGGTGGACTTTCGGGACCACCGCGACTTTGCCCGTCCCCTGGAATATCTGCTGTCGAGTGAGAAGGAATTTGCTCGAGAGTTTGAGGAAAGTCTGGGCCAATACGGCAATCGTTACCGCCCACATGAGATGCAGGAATTTCTGGAGAGGGCCGGATTTGAAGTAAAAGAATTTCGGGATCCCGATGTCTTCACGGAGGAGGAGTATTTAACCGAATTCTTAGGGC
>CAZLRL010000342.1:0-3639 GCA_964561645.1 uncultured Desulfobacterales bacterium | reverse complement strand
TGGGGGAGAGGGTTGGGGAGAAAGGCCACAACTCTTCTCCACAAATCAATCTAGGAAAAAACTGCCATGACCGCTGTTGACAAAGAAAAGCCGACTGTTGCCGTCGCCCGGGTTACCGGGTCGGCTCCGGATTTGGGCCTGCCGCCGGAGGCCTGTTTGTTCGAGGGCAGCCTGGACCCCTGTAGCGTAATAATCTTCGGGGGCACCGGCGACCTCACCGCGGCCAAGCTGATGCCCGCGCTGTACAATCTCTTCCTGCGCGGCGGTCTCCCCTCACCCTGCTGTATCGTGGGCTGCGCCCGCACCCCCCTGAGCCACCAGGAATTCCAGGAACGCATGGCGGAGGCGATCAAAGACGCCGGCCTGGACTTTTCTCGTTGGCAGGACTTCGCGGCCAGGCTGAATTTTTGCGGCCTGGACTACGCCACTTCTGCCGACTACCACTCCCTGGGCCAATTTCTCCAGACCCAGGAAGAAAAGCATCAGATCGGCGGCAACCGTTTGTTTTACCTGGCCGTGCCCCCGTCCCTGTACGGCACCATCAGCCGGGAACTGGGGCAGGCGGGGCTGGCCTCGGAGGGGGCAAATCGCTGGGTGCGCCTGGTGGTGGAAAAACCTTTTGGCCGGGACCTGGCCACCGCCCAGGAACTCAACCAGGTTTTGCAGGCTCATTTCCGGGAAAGTCAGATCTTCCGCATCGACCATTACATGGCCAAGGAAACGGTGCAAAATATCAACATCTTCCGCTTCGCCAATGCCATTTTTGAACCTCTCTGGAGCCGTAATTACATTGACTCCATCGGCATTATCGCCGCGGAAACCGTGGGGGTCGGCCATCGGGGCCGCTTCTACGAAGAAACCGGCGTTCTTCGGGACATGTTTCAGAACCACATGATGCACCTGTTGGCAGTCACCGCCATGGAGCCGCCGTCGCTGCTCGAGGCCGAGCGCGTCCGGGACGAACAGCTCAAGATTTTTCGATCCTTGAAACCGCTGGCGCCCCCCGAAATCGGGCAGGACATTATTCTGGGCCAGTACGCCCCGGGAACAGTGGCGGACCAGGAGGTGCCCGGCTACCGCGACGAACCTGAGGTGGCCCCCGATTCCCTCACCCCGACCTTTGCCGCGCTGCGGGTTTTCGTCGATAATTGGCGCTGGCGGGGGGTGCCCTTCTATCTGGTCTCCGGTAAGCGCCTTAAGCATAAGCTTACCCAGATCGTCATCCAATTCAAGGAAGTGCCCCACTCGTTGTTCAAAAGCGTACACCTGGGGGAAATCGCCGCCAATCGGCTGATTCTGGGCATTTACCCCGAGGAGAAAATCACCCTGATTTTTGAAACCAAAAACCCCGGCGCGGTCACCTGCCTGCGCCAGGTGACCATGGAATTCCCTTATTACGCCGACTACCGGGGGCCGGTGATGGCGGCTTATGAAAAAAGCCTCATCGACGCCATCCAGGGAGACCTGATGCTGTTCTGGCGCCAGGATGCGGTGGAGGAGTGCTGGTCTTACTTCAACCCCGTCATCGAGGGTTGTGAAAGCTGTGCCGACCTGGCTTCCCGCCTCCATCATTATCCGGCCGGGTCCTGGGGGCCGGAAAAGGCCTGGCCCATCCTGGCCCGGCTGGTGGGCTGAGGTCTGGGCCGGCACGGCCCCTCGTTGCCACAGGTGATGCAGGCCAACTGATAGCTATAGTTTCATCAGATCGTAATTTCTGCGCCTTCCTCCAAATTTCCTACCTCCGCCTGGTTTTTTTTGCTGCGGATCATCGGAAAAATTCGTGCCCTGACTTGCTTATCCGGTTTCGAAAAATTAGTTTTGAAAGGGAACCAGGAAACGGCGCTTTCCCAGCTTTCCCCAAAAACCTTGCAAGCGTTCAACAAGCCTCAGATTTGTCATGGCCGCTATTTTTAACCAAAAGGAGGAGTTATGAAAATTCTGGTGGTCTATTATTCCCTGTACGGTCATGTCCGGCGGCTGGCCCAGGCGGTGACCGAGGGCGTGGAATCGGTGCCCGGGGCCGAATTGGTCCTCCGGCGGGTAAAGGAGTTCGAAGACATCGAGCGGGAGGTCATCCCCAACAGCAAACACGCCCAAGAGGTCTGGGAACAGCACAAAGACGTGCCCGTGTGCACCCTGGACGACCTGAAAGCCGCGGACGGTTATGTTTTCGGCACGCCCACCCGCTATGGCAACATGATCGCTCAGATGAAACGATTGTTTGACTCCACCGCGAACTTGTGGCTCGAAGGGGTTTTTGAGGGCAAGCCAGCCGGAGTGTTCGTCTCCACGGCCACCACCCACGGCGGCCAGGAAACCACCGCCCTGACCACCATGGTCCCCTTACTGCACCTGGGTATGGTCATTGTGGGGGTGCCCTATTCCACTCCGGGCATGCTCCACACCGAGGGCCGGGGCGGCACACCCTATGCCGCCACCACCCTGGCCGGCTCCAAAAACGAGTTGACCCCGGCGCCCGAAGACCTGGACATTGCCCGGGTTCTGGGCCAGCGGGTGGCTGCCATCACCCAAAAACTCAGGGGCTGATGTTAAGAAAAGGCCGCGGCAAATTAAAAATCTTTAAACATGACCAAAAACAATCCTGAACGAAAGTAAAAGACCTCGAGCTCATTGAAAAGACTGGATTCTTCGGTCGCGGCGCTCCCTCAGAATGACAAAAAAAACCAAAATGTGAGGTTTTGCAACTGCTTCTAACGTGTTTCTATCAAGCTATAAGGAATCGGCGGGCAGTGCCCGCCCTACCTTTTCTTTTTAAAAGCGCCTGAACCTGCGGCTCTGTCAAATTATGAAAAGGCCTGGCGGCAGGGCAATTTTTGGTGCCTAAGACGCACCCTACATGGACTGCACCAAGAATTAAGGGGCGCGGGGTGCATCCCGCCTGGTCTGCCAAACCCGGAGCTTGGGGAACAATCATTTTCGCCAGCCGCCCACCGCCATAAGGCCGCCGCAAGGATTTTTTGTAACAGTCCCGGTCTAATGGCTTTGCAGCAGGGCCACGACTTCCTCGTCGGTGACCTGGGTGAAGTCGTCATAATAATAGCCGATGGCCCCCCAGAAGATCTCGGGGATGGTGACGGCCACGAATTCATCCACTTCGCCCTCGAACCGGCGGGCCGTTTCTTTGGGGGAGACCGCCACCGCGACCACCACTTTTTGGGGGTTGTCCTGCTTGATTTTTTTCACCGCTACCAGCATGGTGGAGCCGGTGGCAATGCCGTCGTCGACCAGGATGGCAACTTTGCCCGCGGCGCTGATGGGTTCTTTCCCCTTGAGATACAGTTCCCGCCTTCTTTTGGCTTCCTGTACCTGCTTGTTTTTTTCGGCTTCGAACCATTTGGGGTCCACCCGGGCCAGATCTTCCTCATCGACCACCAGGCGGCCGTCTTCGGTGACCGCGCCCAGGGCATATTCGGGGTTGCCGGGATGGCCGATCTTGCGAATAATCACCAGGTCCAGGGGGCACTGCAGCTCCCGGGCAATCTCTTGGGCCACCGGCACCCCGCCCCGGGGCAGGGCATAGACCACGGCATCCTGATTTTTATAAGGTTCCAAACGGGCCGCCAATTTTTGGCCGGCCTCGACCCGATCGCGGAAACGCACGACTTCCTGGTCCATGGG
>CAZLRL010000341.1:0-3641 GCA_964561645.1 uncultured Desulfobacterales bacterium | reverse complement strand
TAATTGGCTGATCGAGGATCTCGAAAAAGTTCGAAAAAAAGCCAAGAGAGATCTCGAGAAGGCGCAAAAAAACAGATTCAAGTCTGTATCTGATAAGCGGAATTAAAAAAGAAAAGCTAGGTAGAGCGGGCGTCTCGCCCGCCATTTTGGTGCGCAGAGCGCACCCTACATATTGGTGTTTGAGGGCGGGTTTGAAACCCGCCCCTACGTGATGGCGCGCTCTCTGCAATCTAAAGGGGGCAAGGTGTAGGGCGGGAAAAGCGAGCACCTGCTGCCTCTCCCGGGTTTTGGGCTGATAGCTGGAAGCTCAAAACTACTTGTAATCCCAACATGGTTCACTTAAGCGCTTTGAAAATCGGCGGGCAGTGCCCGCCCTACATTGAAAGGGGGCTAGATAAATAAGTGTGAGGAAACTGGATACATGATGTAAAAAAAGTACGAAAAAAGGAAAAATGAGTGAAGGGGAAGGGGGATAAATGATACAAGGGAACAAGGACAAAAATTATTTTAGGGGCCGTTTGCCCTCCTCGACATCGGTGAGGGTGGGCTTGCTGCCGGCGGCGGCGCCGAGGCCGGTCTCGGAGGCACCATAGGAGCTCATGACGTTAGAAACCACATCATTTTGATCAAACATAACTGTGAACATCTGGTTTTGGGTCCTGGTGCCGCCGACAAAAGGGCCTAAATAAGGAATATACGTGGCGCCCTTGACCGCGACCCGGGAATAAGCGTAGGTAAAAGTAGTCTGGCCGTTAAAGTTGGTGACCTGGTCGGGGGAGCCCAAGAGGGCGATAACTTCACTTTTGGTGGTCTTGCCCCGTTCGATGCGGGCGGCGGCGGACTGGTCGATTTTGCGGCCGTAGGTGGCGCAAGAAGCCAACAGGCAAAAAGAAATCAGTAATAAAAGCATCTGCCTCATAAAATTATCCTCCGTCAAGCGTTCCCCGCAAAAGCGGCATTTTTTAGCGGCAAATTTTATAGTTTCGGCGCACACTTCTCTTTTTGGCAAGCCCAGAGCTCAAAACTCAAAGCTTCTTCTAATCCAGCCAGTAATTCGGCGCTTCTTTCATGATGATGACGTCGTGGACGTGGGATTCCCTTAAGCCTGCGGGGGTGATGCGCACGAATTTGGCCTTGGTCTGGAGTTCCGGGACGGTGTTGGCGCCCACGTACCCCATGCCGGAGCGCACGCCGCCCACCAGCTGATAGACCAGGTCCGACAGTTTGCCCCGATAGGGCACCCGGCCCACGATGCCTTCCGGTACCAGCTTGGAGTCCAGGTCCATGGCCTCCTGGTAATAGCGGTCCCGGCTGCCGGCCTTCATGGCCTCCTCCGAGCCCATGCCCCGGTAGATCTTGTAGCTGCGGCCCTGAAAAATCACGGTCTCCCCGGGGCTTTCCTCGGTGCCTGCGAAGAGGCTGCCGATCATGACGCAGTCCGCGCCCGCGGCCAGGGCCTTGGTAACGTCTCCGGAGTACTTGACGCCGCCGTCGGCAATCACAGGAATGCCGCTCTCCCGGGCGGCCCGGGAGCACTCGAAGATCGCGGTCAACTGCGGCACCCCCACTCCGGCGATGACCCGGGTGGTGCAGATGGACCCGGGGCCCACGCCGATTTTTACCGAATCCACCCCGGCCTTGATGAGATCCATGGCGCCCTCGCCGGTGCCCACGTTGCCGGCCATCAACTCTACGTCCGGAAATTCCCGTTTGGTAGCCTCCACCGCCCTGATCACCCTTTCCGAGTGGCCGTGGGCCGTGTCCACCACGATGATATCCACGCCGGCCTTGACCAGGGCGTCCACCCGGGCTTCCCGGTCGGGCCCCACCCCCACCGCGGCCCCCACCCGGAGGCGCCCGTATTCGTCTTTGCAAGCCAGGGGGTATTTTTTGATCTTCTCGATATCTTTGATGGTAATCAGCCCCTGGAGATTGTAATCCTCGTCCACCACCAGGAGCTTTTCGATGCGGTATTGGTGGAGGAGGGCCTTGGATTCCTCCAGGGTAATGCCCGCGGGCGCGGTGACCAGATCGTCTTTGGTCATGACCTCGTTGACTTTCTGGTCCATGTTGGTCTCGAACCTGAGGTCCCGGTTGGTGACGATGCCCACCAGGCGGCTTCCCTCCACCACCGGAATGCCGGAGATGCGATAGCGCTCCATGAGGGCCAGGACCTTGGAAATGGGCTCCCGGGGCCCGATGGTCACCGGGTCCAGAATCATGCCCGATTCGGACTTCTTGACCTTTTCCACCTCCAGGGCCTGAGTTTCGATGGTCAGATTGCGGTGGAGGATGCCGATGCCGCCCTGGCGGGCCAGGCTGATGGCGGTTTCCGATTCGGTCACCGTATCCATGGCCGCGGAGATGATGGGGATGTTGAGCCGGATGCGCGGCGTCAGGCGGGTGGACAGGTCCACCTCGTTGGGGAGCACGGCCGAGGCTCCCGGCAGCAGCAGAAGGTCATCAAAGGTAAAGGCATAGGGGATGGCATCGTGTGGCATGGGTGCTCCTTGGGTCCCGGGATTTTCTCAGCTTTTGGGATAGCGGGAGCACAGGCTTCCAGCCTGTGCACGAACAGGCAAGATGCCTGTTCTCCCGGATTAAAGGGAGTTAAAGGGAAAGTCCAGGGAGCCCCTGGTCCCCGCTCCTCTCACAAAAAGACTTTCTCAACAGACTAGAATCTTTGTCAAACCACTTTTTCTGTCATTCGGAACGAAGTGAAGGATCTAAAACTGATTGGAAAGAATAGATTCTTCGCTGCGGTCAGAATGACACCATTTTCTATTTCAGGAATTTTAAAAAATCTCAATCTCGTAGCGAGGCTCATTTCCAAAAGTGATCCTTATCGGGCCACTTCCGCCAGCACCCCTTCCAAGAGGCCCGCGTCGATGGCCACCAGATGGTCCTGGCCCGCGACCGTCAGGATGGCCTGGATGATGAGGGCTCCGGCCACCATGACGCCGGCTTTTTCAGGTTCAATCCCGGGGAGTTCGGCCCGCTCCTTCTCCGGCAATGCGGCCAGAAGAGTGGCCATATCGGTTATGTCCTGTTTGGTCAAAACATAATTGTTGATCCGTTGAGGATCATACTCCCTCATGTCCTGGTCCATGGCCGCCAGTGTGGTCACCGACCCGGCGGTACCCACCAGGATGGGGGGTTTTTGTAACAGCACCCCGAAATAATGCGGATAAAACATCTGCAGGGACCGGTGCAACTCCCGTTTCAAATCAGCCACCCGGTCAGGATGGGGCGGGTCCCCCAGGGGCCGGGCCCGGCTTAGGGACAGGACGCCCAGGGGCAGCCCGGCAAAGCGGGGTTCGGCTTCGGGGCGCACCAGGACAAACTCGGAACTGCCGCCCCCCAAATCGAAAATCAAGATGGGACCGGTTTCGAGATATTTGGGGTCCAGGGCCGACAGCACGCCCTGCATGGTCAGATAGGCTTCTTCTTCCGCAGACAGCAGGCGCACCGGCACCGGCAGCACCTCCTGGGCGGCCTGCACAAATTCCTCCCCGTTATAGGCCTGGCGCACCGCCTGGGTAGCCACCGCCAGGCCCCGGGCCACCTCGAGGCCGGCCATTTCCCGGGCAAAACCCCGCAGGGCCTCCAGGGTCCGGTCCTGGTCGGCCTTATCGAGCTTG
>CAZLRL010000340.1:0-3663 GCA_964561645.1 uncultured Desulfobacterales bacterium | reverse complement strand
GGGCGATGAGATGTCCCCGCCCCATTACCGGCCGGGCCTACCAGACTTCGGGAAACGCGGCGTTGGTATAAAGATATTCCACCTTTTGCTTGTGGCTCAACTCCACCCTTGCCATCTTTTCCAGAAAGGCTTTGGCATCCCCGGGAGGCTGCAGGCCGGCCAGCCGCTCATAGAAATGGTAGGCCCCCTCCTCCCGCTTCATGGCCACCTTCAAAGCCTCCTTGGGGGACATATGGGGGCCGATTTCCGGCGCTTGCATGGCTTCCGCCAGATGGGTATCCTGGGGCTGGCCCGCCAGGGTGCACCCCGTGGGCGTCAGGCAGGACTCCAGGAAGGCCTTGTGCTCCAGTTCGTCCTTGGCCAGCCACTCCAGGGTATCCTTGGTCTCCGCATCAGTGACCAGATCCCGCAAGCGGGTGTAAAATTCGTGGGACAACTCCTCCTGGCGGATGGCCTGCTCGATAAAGGGCTTCAATTCGGCGTTCATTGAGGTTTCCTTCGGTCTAGGGAGTTTATGACCTAACGTTAACTCATGGCCACAGGGGAATCAAGGCGCAAAAACAAGAAGGGGGCCTTCCACCCCCTTCCCTTCCCTTCCCTTCCCTTCCCTGTCCCTGGTACCGAACGGCCCCAGGGTTGAGCGGTTACAAAAAACCTTATTCGGCTTTGATTTCAATGGCCTTGGGTTTGACCTCTTCCTTTTTGGGAAGGACCACGGTCAGAACCCCGTTTTTGTAGGTGGCTTCCACTCGGTCCGCGTCCACCAGGGCGGGGAGTTTCATGGCCCGCCGGAAGGAGCCGTAGGAGCGCTCCACCACGTGGTAGTTCTCTTCCTTTTCCTCGGTCTCCGTCTTTTTCTCGCCTTTGATGGTGAGGGTGTCCCCGGACATGGAGATGTCGATGTCCTTGGCTTCCAGGCCGGGAATCTCGGCCTTGACCGTGATCTTGTCTTCGCTCTCGGAGACATCCACTGCGGGCAGCCAGGCTTCCTCCAGGGGCTGGAGGCCCCGGCGCCCGGCGCCGAAATATTCGTCCCACAGACGATCCATTTCGCTGCGCAGGCGGGATACTTCCCGGAAGGGTTTCCATTGAATGAGGTCCATGCCACTACCTCCTTAATGTCCTTAAATTAATGATTTTTTCTAATTATTTTGATAAGAACGGCCCGCCCGCTTGTCAATATGCCCACAGAAAATTTATCGGAGTTTCCCCTTGAATTCGCCTGCCAGGGATGGTAAAAATGGGTCCACCGATCAGGTGCCTGTCATGTGGACAACAACCGGTAGAAATGAACCAAAAGCCCTCCCTCGAACCAGGGAGGTTTTTTTTGCTGATTTCATGGGGATAGGGCCGGAATCGTCGTAGGACGAAGGCATCCCGGCCTCCCCTTTGCCAACGGATAGACTCCATGGAACTGCGGCGCAAGGACCTTCTGGGCATTGCTGATCTCTCCCCCGAGGAGATTCAGGTTATTTTGGAGACGGCCTCCTCCTTGAAGGAGATCTCCTCCCGGACCATCAAAAAGGTTCCCACCTTGCGGGGCCGCACCGTGGTGACTCTTTTTTACGAGCCCAGCACCCGGACGCGCCTATCCTTTGAGATTGCGGCCAAGCGCCTGTCCGCGGACACGGTCAATCTGACGGTCTCCGCCAGCAGCGCGGTCAAAGGGGAGGTCCTGGCGGACACGGCCCACAATCTCCAAGCCATGCAGCCGGACCTGCTGGTCATCCGCCACCAGGCCTCGGGCGCGCCCCATTTTCTGGCCCAAAAGCTCAAATGCGGGGTCATAAACGCCGGCGATGGGCTCCACGAGCACCCCACCCAGGCCCTCTTGGATTTGCTTACAGTGCAAGAGCACAAGGGTCGTCTGAATGGCCTGAAGGTGGCCATCATCGGTGACATCGCCCACTCCCGGGTGGCCCGCTCCAATATTCACGGGTTCACCAAAATGGGGGCCGAGGTGGTGGTAACCGGACCGGCCACCATGCTGCCGCCATATCTGGACACCCTGGGGGCCCGGGTGGTGAGCTCCGTGGACGAAGCGGTCAAGGGTGTGGATGTGATCATGATGCTGCGCCTGCAACTGGAGCGCATGGGGCAGATGTACCTGTCCACCCTGCGGGAGTATGCGGTCCACTTCGGTCTGGCCCTGAGGCACCTGGAGCTGGCCCAAGAGGACGCCATCATCATGCACCCGGGGCCGCTGAACCGGGGGGTGGAAATCTCCCCGGAGGTGGCCGACGGGCCCCACTCGGTGATCCTGGAGCAGGTGACCAACGGCGTGGCCGTGCGCATGGCGGTGCTGCTGCTGTTAATTGGAGGGGAAAAGGGCTAAATTGGTCTGTTGTTTATTGATAAGGGCAAAAGGGATAATTAGGGATAAAGGGGAAAAAGTAGTCACAAGTTTTCGATGGCGCAGGCTAAAGCCTGCGGCTACATTCCACAGGAGGCTCGTTTTTGGTTTTCGCTGTTTCGCCCCTTCTCCTTTTCCCCTAATACTCTATCCCGGGCCATCCCCTCATTAGGAGGATTATTTCTGACCATGGATCTTCTCATCACCGGCGGCCTCGTGGTGGACCCGGCCCAGGGCCTGGAAGAAATCCGGGACGTGCTGATCGAGGACGGCAAAATCGCCGGCCTGGAACCCCCGGGGACCATTCCCCCCGCGGGCCGGAAGGTCTTCGAGGCCGAGGGGCTGGTGGTAGCACCCGGTTTGATTGACATGCACGTCCACCTGCGGGAGCCGGGCGAGGAATACAAAGAGACCATCGAGAGCGGCACCGCGGCGGCGGCCCGGGGGGGCTTCACCGGGGTGGCCTGCATGCCCAACACCAAGCCCATCAACGACAATGCTTCGGTGACCCGCTTCATCCTGGACCAGGCCGCCAAGTTCGGCCGGGCCCGGGTTTACCCGGTGGGTGCCATTTCCCAGGGGTCTGCCGGGGCCCGGTTGAGCGAATACGGCGAACTTGGGGCCGCGGGCTGCGCCGCGGTCTCAGACGACGGCCAGCCCGTCATGAACGCCCTGCTCATGCGCCGGGCCCTGGAGTACGCCAAGACCTTTGATCTGTTGGTGATCACCCATGCCGAGGACCTGAATCTCAGGGCCGACGGGGTGATGCACGAGGGCCAGGTGTCGGTGCGCCTGGGGCTGGCGGGCATGCCCGCGGCGGCCGAAGAAATCATGGTGTACCGGGACATCCGCCTGGCCCGGCTTACCGGGGCGCGGCTGCACATCGCCCATGTCAGCACCGCGGGCGCGGTAGCCATCATCCGGGAAGCCAAAATGTCGGAGATGGGCATCACCGCGGAGGCCACACCCCATCATTTCACCCTGACCGAGGCCGCGGTGGAGGGCTATGAAACCAATGCCAAGGTGAATCCGCCCTTGCGGAGCGAATGGGACCGCCAGGCGGTGCTGGAAGGCCTGGCCGACGGCACCCTGGACACCATCGCCAGCGACCACGCGCCCCACAGCGTCCTGGAAAAGGACGTGGAATTCGCGGACGCGGCCTTCGGCCTCATCGGGCTCGAAACTTCCCTGGGCCTGAGCCTGCGGCTGGTGCACGAGGGGGTTTTGTCCCTGGGCCAGCTCATCGCCAAGATGTCCACCCATCCGGCCCGGATCCTGCGCCTCCCGGGTGGGAAACTGACGCCCGGCGC
>CAZLRL010000339.1:0-3675 GCA_964561645.1 uncultured Desulfobacterales bacterium | reverse complement strand
TCCCGGGTGGGAAACTGGCGCCCGGCGCCCCGGCGGACGTGACCATCATTGATCTGAACCGGGACTGGACTGTGGAGGCGGGCACCTTCGCGTCCAAGAGCCGCAATTGCCCTTTTCAGGGGTGGAATCTGAAAGGCCGGGCGGTGGTGACCGTTGTTGGGGGGGAGATAGTTCAATGAATGTAGGGCGGGCGCGGCCCGCCGAACATGCCATGGGGAAAGATGGTGGGCGGTGCCCACCCTACATTTTGAGTTATTTAATTTAAAGGAGTAATAGTTTAGTTAAAAAAAAAGCTTTTGTTTTAGTGGGACATGATAATTGGGGAAAGTCAAAGACTTTAAGAAGCTTAACTGATGACGACCGTTATGTTAGGTCTATCTCATTTAATGATAATAAATTATACATTAAAAGAATGTCAAATGATGATGTTCCAGACGGCCCTAAAGGTCTTTTAAGGTTTTTAGAGAGAAATAAAAATAATTTAATCATAGTAACTTTATGCCCAAATTTTACAAATGAAAACAGAAAGACTCTTTTAATTCTAAATAAACAAAAAGAACTATATATACCATTGTTCTTTAATCTTAAATATAAATATAGAGCTGATTTATTTGTACAAGATAATGAAATTGAAAAATTGAAAAAATATGGTGAAATAAAAATGTTTTTTGATCAATATGTGGAAGCAGAAGAGAGGGCAAAAGGATTTAGACATTTCATCAAAACATATCTCTAAATAATCCTTCCATAGTCATCCGTGAGGGCTCATATTAGGGAAAAGGATTGTATCATGGAAGATGAAGAACGGGGACAGCGGGTTCGGGAGCTGCTTTTCGAGGTGATCGAAAACCAGATGAGCATGGACAACCCGCCGGAGTCCAGGAAGACCTATCAGCGCCTCCTGGAGTTGGGTTTTTCCCGGGACGAAACCATGCGCATGATGGCCGCGGTAGTCATCACTGAAATGAATGATATGGTGAAAGAGAACCGGACCTTCGATGAAGCGGGTTATGTTGAGGCCCTGAAAGCCTTGCCCAAGCTGCCCTACGATGATAAAGACAATGACGATGATGAACTTTGAACCTTGAACCTTGAACCTTGAACCTTGAACCTTGAACTTTAGATAAGGAGACTTCATGGCCAGCACAATCTATTTCATGGATCTGCGGGCCTCCTTGAAGGAGACCAACTTCCAGAAGTTTGGCAAGCTCCTGAAGGCCCTGGAGGTGAAAAGCATAATTCAGCGCAAGAAAAAGCGGCCCCTCATGGCGATCAAGCTCCACTTCGGGGAGAAGGGCAACACCAGCTACATCCGGCCCAATTTCGTGCGCCTGGTGGTGGATGAGCTCTATAACGGCGGGGGGCGCCCCTTCCTGACGGACAGCAATACCCTGTACGTGGGCACCCGTATCGAGGCCGCCAGCCACCTGACCACTGCGATTGAGAATGGCTTTGCCTATGCCGTGACCCGGGCCCCGGTGATCATTGCCGACGGCCTCACCGGCAAATCCGAGGTGGAGGTGGAGATCAACCAGGAGCAGTTCAAGACCGTGTTTCTGGCCGAGGCCCTCTGGGAGGCGGAGGGGCTGGTGGCCATGAGCCATTTCAAGCTCCACGAAATGGCGGGGTTCGGCGGGGCCTTGAAAAACCTCTGCATGGGCGGCGCCTCCCGCAAGGGCAAGATGGCCCAGCACAGCAACATCTCGCCCATGATCACCGAAAAGAAGTGCACCGGCTGCGGCGAGTGCGTGATCCACTGCGCGGTGGAGGCCATCCACATCAATCCGGAGACCGAAAAGGCGGTCATCGATCCCAAAACCTGCGTGGGCTGCGCCGAATGCATCTCGGTGTGCCCCTACGGCAATATCCAGATCCAGTGGAATGAAACCATCCCGGTGTTTTTGAAAAAAATGATGGAATATACCTACGGGGTCATGCTCAGCAAAAAGGACCGGGCCCTGTTCATCAATTTCGTCACCCAGGTATCGCCGGAGTGCGACTGTTACGGGTACAACGATTTTCCCATCGTGGGGGACATCGGCATTCTGGCGGGCAGCGACCCCGTGGCCCTCGACCAGGCCTGCGTCGACCTGGTGAACCAGGCCCCCGGCCTGCCCGGCTCCCAACTCAAGGACCTCGCCCCCGGGGTGGATAAGATCAAGGACATCTATCCCCAGATCGACTGGCCCATACAGTTGGAATACGCCGAACAACTGGGGCTGGGGACCAGGGAGTATGAGTTGGTGAAGGTGTAAGGCGCTTTTCGGCTTTCGGCTTTCGGTTTTCTGTAAAAAGAAATAAAATTATCAAGTAGTTACATTGTAAGGTTGTTTCATTTGAAAGTGAAATTGGTGTAAGGAGGTAGCAAAGTTTTTTGCGGAGGGCGGCTAAGGGGCATGTCCCCTCCCCCCGATCCCAAATTTCGGGAGCACAGGCTTCCAGCCCATGCATCACAGGCAGGATGCCTGTGCTCCCGGTTAAAGGCCCGGACAAGATGTCCGGGCTACCGGCTATCAAGACATTGGCCAAGGTCTGCGTTTCCTGGCCCCCAACAATTTTTAGGAGTCCCCATGCAGCCCATCGGACCTTTGATGATCGAGCACCGGCTCATCGAGCGCATGGTAGCCCTCATGAGCCAGGAATTGGAGCGCATCCGCACCAACATCGCGGTGGACCCGGAGTTCGCGTTTGTGGACCCGGTGTTTATCGACACCGCGGTGGATTTCTTGCGCATTTACGCCGACCGGTGCCACCATGGCAAGGAAGAGGATATTTTGTTCGCGGAGTTGGCCAACAAAGACCTGGCGCCGGACCTGAAAAAGACCATGGACGACCTTACCGCCCAACATGTCCAGGCCCGGCAATACACCGGGGAGTTGGTCAAGGCCAAAGAAAATTATCTGCGGCAGGAATCGGAGGCGGTGAACCAGATTTTGTCGTATTTAGACCGGCTTACTTCCATGTACCCCCAGCACATCACCACCGAAGACCGCCACTTTTTCATTCCCTGCATGGAATATTTTACGGCCGAGGAAAAAGACGCCATGCTGGAGAAGATGTGGGAGTTCGACCGCAAGATGATTCACGAGCGCTATGAAGGGGTGGTTTCGGCCATCGAAAACCGCGGGGCCTGCGGCATCGAACACAAGTAGGTTCAATCCCCGGAAGAGTCGAGCAGGTTGACGGAAAAACCGGCGGTAGAGCGGTCGGGGGGTAGGTTTTCTTTCACCCAGGCCACCAGGCGGGCGAAGGTCCGGGCCCAGGCCTCGGTGTGGTCCTGGGCGGTCATCAGGTGGGCCAGTTCGTGGCACAGGGTGGCCAGGCGGAGGCCCGAGGAAAAGAGCAGGATGGTCCCATTCTGGTGATAGGCTTCGGCCATCAGGAGCTTTCTGGGCTCCAGAAAGTCGAAGGGCCCTTCCACCAGGGGCCGTGATTTTTTGGTGGTCAGGGTCGGCGGCGGATACCCGAAAGCCTGGCAGATGCGCCGGTTCCAGCGGATGATGTCCTCCCAGGGCAGGGATTCCAGGAGGCGGCGGTCATAGCGGTGGCAGCGGTCGCAAAAAACCTCGCGATCGCACACCAGCCCGCCGTGGTCGGCGGGGTCAAGGGTTTTGCCGCATCTGGGGCATTCCACTTTCAGGCATCCTTAGAAATTTTTTGTTCGGGCCCATTTGA
>CAZLRL010000338.1:0-3680 GCA_964561645.1 uncultured Desulfobacterales bacterium | reverse complement strand
CCTTGGGGGTGAACATCGACCTCACCGGCCGAAACATCGACGCCACGGTGACGCCTATTTTGTCCATGGTGTGGGCGGTGCATTGATACTAAGTTTCCTGAATTTCAATAATTAATAGAACAATGTGTCTCCGGCCCTACTTTTAAATCCAAAGAAGTCCTGGATAGTCTAAAAAGCCCGCATCTGGTAACAGTTGGTGGGCTTTTTGATGTCTATTGCCGTCTAATATTTTTCATGGACAGCCACCACTTCCAGGGGCAGGGTCTGAATAAGGGTTTGAGGTTCGCCACAGACGGAACATTGGCCTTCCCAGCCGATTACATATCGCAACTTTTAGAGAAGGGGGTATAATGGCAAGCTGATCATGAACAACCGCGAAGAGAGTTTGTGAGCTTGTCATTGCTGTGGTTCGAATTTGACCTCTACCAGGTTATGCTACCGACGGGAAGGGGGGAGCTCCAAGCTTGTAGGAGTATATGCTGCCTGAGGGCAGATTGATGGGACCTCAGGGGGGATTGCAAATGGCCTTTTTTGAGTTACCATTAAATCAGGGTTCAAGAATCTGGCGAGGCGGGTTCGGAAGCTTCTCAGGGTCCCTGGATTTTGAGATCGAGTCCCGGGCAATGACTCGGCATCAGGGTTCCAAGAAACGTTATCCTATGCCCGTGGCAAAGAATGTTGGGAGTGGACCGGCCGGAGCACACCCCGGTAGAGGTATTGTTCTCATCAGCTTAGGAAAGGAGGGGAGCATGATGGAAGATTATCCCAAGAGAATCACTCTTCCGGATGGCACCGGCCTGACTTTGAGACCTATGACGCGCGATGACCAGTATGCCCTCTACAGTTTTTTTATCAACCTGGGGCCAGAGGACCGGCGTTATCTCCGCAACGTGGTAACCGACCGGAAGCTCATTGAAAAGTGGGCCCGCAATCTCAATTATGACCAGGTCGTGCCCATTTTGGCGGAATTTGAGGGCCGTATTGTGGCCAATGCCACCTTGCACTACCAGACCTTTGGTTGGGGGCGCCATGTGGCCGAGATCCGAGTCACCGTGGCCCCTGAGTTTCAAGGTCGGAGGCTGGGCGCGGCGCTTATAGAGGAGCTCACGGCCTTGGCTTCGCAACATAATGTGAAGAAACTTTTGGCCAGAATTGTGACCAACCGTCAAGGCGTGATCACAGCCTTTGAAAAGGCGGGATTCACCCAGTTAACGGTCCTGAAAAAGTATGTCAAGGATCTCCAGAGCCAGAAGTATGCCGATATTGCCCTTCTGGTCAAGGAACTGCAACCAGCAGCCCGGTAAGGAGTGCTCAGAGGGAGGAGACAGATGCGGGAAGTGGTAATTGCCAGCGCCGCCCGGACGGCCATCGGCGCCTTCGGGGGCGCCTTGAAGGAAGTGCCGGCGGTGGAACTGGGTGGTATAGTCATAAAGGAAGTTTTGCGCCGGGCCAAGGTTCGGCAGGATAAAGTGGAATTAGTCATCATGGGGAATGTGCTGCAGGCGGGTGAAGGCCAGAATCCCTCCCGGCAGGCAGCCTTGATGGCGGATATTTCGCAGTACACCCCGGCCCTCACCGTTAATGCCGTGTGCGGGTCCGGCATGGAGGCGGTGATCACCGCCAGCCAGAAAATTCAGGTAGGGGCGGCGGACATTATCGTGGCCGGGGGCATGGAGTGCATGAGCAACGCCCCCTTTGTGCTGCCCCAGGCCAGGTGGGGGGCCCGCCTGGGTCATGTGCAGGTGCTGGACACCATGATTCATGACGGCCTCTGGTGTTCCTTCGGAGATACTCACATGGGCATCACCGCCGAGAACATAGCGGAAAAATTCAAGCTCAGCCGGGAAGAGCAGGACGCCTTTGCCGCCCTGAGCCAGCAGAAAGCCGAGGCGGCCATCAAGTCCGGCCGGTTCAAGGACGAGATCGTGCCGGTGGAAATTCCCCAGAGAAAGGGTGATCCCATTATTTTTGACACCGATGAATTCCCCCGCTTCGGCACCACGATGGAAAAATTGAGTAAACTGAAACCGGCCTTTGCCAAGAATGGCACCATTACCGCGGGGAACTCCTCCGGCATTAATGACGGGGCGGCGGCGCTTCTGCTCATGACCGCGGAAAAGGCCCTGAAAATGGGCATTCGCCCCCTGGCCAAGATCGACGCCTATAGTTGCGAAGGCTGCGAGCCGGAACTCATGGGCACGGGTCCCATCTATGCCGTGCGGCAGGCCATCGAACGGGTGAGTGAGGAACTGGGGAAAAAGATTGAACTGGTGGAATTAAATGAAGCCTTTGCGGCCCAATCCCTGGCCTGCCTCAAGGAACTGAACCTGCCCCCCGACATCGTCAATGTCAATGGGGGGGCCATCGCCCTGGGTCACCCCATCGGCTGCAGCGGCGCCAGAATTCTGGTGACCCTGGTCTACGAGATGCAAAAACGAGACGCTGAGGTGGGACTGGCCAGCCTTTGCGTGGGCGGTGGCATGGGTTATGCAATGATCGTGGAGCGCGGCTGGTATTTTTAGGGCGGATGAACCTCTACCCCACCGGACTGACTGATCTGGAGCTCATTATGGACAAACTGACGGAGATCATTGTTACCTCCTATCCGAAAAGCATCTCCTTGGAAGACGGCACACCTGTCACCCTGAGACCCATGTTGAAAGCGGATGAAGCCGGTCTGGTGGAATATTTCCGCGCGATGCCGGCGGAAGACCGTCTCTGCCTCAAGGATGACGTGACCGACCCCCAGGTTATCGAGAATTGGATTTATGATCTGAACTACGATACCCTCTTGCCCCTCATTGCCCTGCATAACGGCAAGATCGTGGGGGACGCCACCTTACATTTCAATCCCATCGGCTGGACCAGACATCAGGCGGAACTGCGTCTGACCACCTCCCCCGAGTACCGGGTGCGGGGGCTGGGGACCACCCTGTTGCAAAACCTCATCGATATTGCCACCCGCCTGGGGCTGGAGCAGATCCACCTCGAGATCCCGCCGCGGCTGGACAAGGCCTTTTACCTGTTTGAAAAGATGGGATTTAAAGAAGTGGGCAACTTACAAGGTTTTGTAAAGGACCTGGAGGGTAATGAATCAGACCTGGTGCTGATGGTCAAGTATTTAACGGAAGAGGCGGTTGGTTCCCAGGCGGTTAAGGGCTAAGGACCGTTGGCCGACCAGGAGCCCCTTGAATCCTAGCGCTCGCCGTCCTCTTCATCCGGGTTTCTTTTTGAACTGGTGCCGGGAAAAAAATCCATCCACGAGGGGAAGGGGGGCAAAGTGGTCATGGCTTTCTGGGTCAGGTGGGAAAAGTCCTGGCCCAACTCCAGCCATTTCTGGAACTGATCGTCCATGGCGCTTTTGTAAGCCAGATAGTTTTTCAAGGTCTGTTCCAGGTATTTGTCGAAGAACTCGCTCAAGACGTTGTCCCCATAGCGGATCAACAGGGTAAGAAGGGAGACCGGGAGCAGCAGAGTTTTCCTTTTCACCTCCTCCAGGATGATTTGCGTCAGAATAAAGGCGGTGACGTCCTCCCCGGTCTTGTCGTCCCGGATCTCGATCTCCCGCCCCTGTTTCACCAAGTCGGCGACCTGGCTCAGACTCACAAAGACGCTTTGGTCCGTATCATACAAGCGCCGATTGGCGTATTTTTTGAGTTTCACCTTCTCAGCCATGGCTT
>CAZLRL010000337.1:0-3692 GCA_964561645.1 uncultured Desulfobacterales bacterium | reverse complement strand
GGGAGGCACGGCCACCCCGTCCTCAATGACGGCCCGGCGCACCTTGGCCCCGGCGCCCAGGGAGACCTTGTCCCAGAGGATGGCCTCCTCCACGTCGGCCCCCCGGCCCAACTGCACGCCGGGAGACAGGACCGAACTTCTGACCCCGGCCTCTTCGATGACGCAGCCCTCGGCGATGAGGGAGTCGCTGATCTCCAGTTTGCGGCCCCTAAACAGAGCCGGGGGCGTGGGGACCACATAGCCCCGCAAAGGCCACTCCTCGTCGAAGAGATTGAAGCTGGCCTGGGGCCCCAACAGATCCTGGTGCGCGGTGAAATAGGCGTCCAGCTGGCCGATGTCCCGCCAGTACGAGGGTTCGCCGGTCTCCTGGTCCTGGAAGGGATAGGCGAAAACCTTTTTGTTGCCCACCATTTGGGGAATGATGTTGCGGCCGAAATCGTGTTGGCTGTCGGCATTTTTGGAGTCGGCAATAACTTCCTGAACCAGGGTCTTGGCCTGGAATATATATACCCCCATGGAAACCAGAGAATATTCGGGGTTGTCAGGCATACCGGGGGGCTCGGCCGGTTTTTCAAGAAAATCAATGACCCGGTGATCGGGGTCCACATGGAGAATGCCGAAGGCGCTGGCCTCCGCCCGGGGGGCCGGCACCGCGGCCACGGTGAGATCAGCCCCTGTTTCCAGGTGGAAATCCAGCATGGCCAGATAATCCATCTTGTAGACGTGGTCCCCCGACAGAATCAGGACCTGGCGGGGCCGCTCATATTCCAGCAGATTGAGGTTCTGGTAAATGGAATCCGCGGTGCCCCGGTACCAGCGGTTGACGGTGATCTGCTGGGGCGGGACCGAGTAAATGAATTCCCCCAGGTCCGGGCGCAGAATATCCCAGGTGAGGCGCAGGTGGATGTCCAGGGAAAAGCTGCCGTATTGGCTCAGCACGTAGATATTGCGGATGCCGGAGTTCAGGCAATTGGACAGGGTGAAGTCTATGATGCGGTAGGTGCCGCCGAAGATGATGGCAGGCTTGGCCTTGTCCCGGGTCAGGGGAAACAGGCGCTCCCCCCGGCCCCCCGCCATAATGATGGTGGTGAGTTCCTTCAATTTGTGCCTGGGCAGGGTCATGTCAGCAGTTCCTTGACTTTGGCCTTGAGTTCGCTGAGATCCGCGGACTTGATGACGTAGGCGTCCGCGGCCCAGCTCATGAAGCTTTCCTGATACTGGGAATAAGCGGTGTTTAAAATGACCTTGAGACCCTCCTTCAGCCCCAGGATGCGGGGCAGGGCCTCCAAACCATCCATACCGGGCATGCGGATATCCAATATGACCAGGTCCAGATCTTCGCTTTCCACCTTTTCCAAGGCCTCCTTGGCGTTGGTCGCGGTCAGGACCCGATAGCCTTCGTCGGCCAATTCCATTTCAATGAGCATACGGATGGCGTTGTCGTCATCCACTACCAGGATGGTTTTCATGAAAAGTCTCCCGAATTTCGTCTCTTTTAACTATAGACATCTTATTCCCGGTGGGCAATTGACCAGATTAATGAAATCCGGTTTTTTTCAGTTTTAATTAGAAGGTCACAAATATTGAAGAATTGAAGGGCTAAAAACACGCGGTCGGGCGTGGGGAACCGGGATTCCCCTGGATGGGTTTCGCCGCCGGCCCCGCTCCATCAACAGAGACTCGATAAGATCTACGATATTTTAGGGAACAGCCCCCGGGGGCGGCTGCCAGGCCTCCCCCAGGAACAGGGGCAATTCCGCGGCGCAAATCGGGCCGACCCGGATTTCCCAGTCCGTGTATGCGGCCAACTCCTCCTTCAGGGGCGCCAGAATCCCCGGCAGCAGGAGACGGCGATGGGCCAGGCGCGCCGCCAACCGGTGGGCATCCAAACCCTGGCTCAGGCGTTGGGGGGTGAAGCTGCGGAACACCATGGCCATGTCCACCGTATCCCCCCGGCAGTCCACCAGCAACAGGTAAAAGGGGCTTATGGTGGTGGCCAAAAGGCCGGTCATGACCGTCAGGGTGAACTCGCTGTTGCCGGTCAGCAAAACCGGCGAGTCCGGGCCGGGGTTATTGAGTTCGAAGAGCTCCGGCGGCACCGGCCGGGGGAGCTCCAGAGACTGCACCGGGGGCAGGACCTCCGCGGCCCGCAAGGCCAGGGACAGAGTGTAACGTTTCCCCGGCGAGAAAAAAGGGCAGTCGGCCAGGCTGAGAGTGCCTTGTTGCAGCCGGGCCGCCAGGTGGCGGGCGTCTTGGGCCCCGCTTTGGCGCACCTCATCCGGCGTCAGGTAGCGGGCCAGGTCGATGCGGTCCACATAGAGATTGGCTTTCAGCATGGCAATCCCGAGGGGAGGGAATCGACAGGCACCTTACCAGGAAATGGCGAAAAATTCAATGGTTGACAAGGATACGGCGTTAGGAGGCTCCACCAAGCTTCTGCTCCGAAAAATTATGAGCTGTAGGGTGCGTCTTACGCACCAAAACCGTGACCTAATGGCGGGCGAGACGCCCGCCCTACGAACCTTTTCATCATTTACGGGTGAACCGCAGACTCATGAGCAACTTCGTTGAGATATAAACACTACCGGCCAAGTAGTATTTATTCCCAGTAAAAATACTTGCATTATTGAGTAATTTGGGCTATTAAAAAGGTACGTAATTTTTAAAAAAACCGCGGCTTATTAAGACCCTTGGCCATACGGCAATTGTTGGCTTGTTAATATAAATTTTTAAAGGAGACAGCCCCGGCCCGGTCCAAAGTGAGGGTGGGCTTACACGTAATCCCGTATCATCTTCTCCACAACCCCGGTTCCACCCCCAAGTAGTCGTTGGATCTAGTGTCTGATCAGGCCCCTGGCAAACAACCTTTTTATGGTGTCACGCGTTTCTATCGCTTCTATTGTTCAACCACATCTCGCTCAACTGACCCCCTACCAGGCTGGCAAGCCCCTGGAAGAACTGACCCGGGAGCTTGGCCTCACTGACGCCATCAAACTGGCCTCCAATGAAAATCCTCTGGGCCCTTCTCCCAAGGCCCTTGAAGCCATTGGCGCTCATCTTGCTTCGCTGCACCGCTATCCCGACAGCCACGCCTATTATCTCAAAGAGGATTTGAGCCGCTATCTGGGTATAAAATCCAGCCAACTTATCCTGGGCAACGGTTCCGACGAAGTCCTGGATCTTCTGGTGCGGGCCCTGGTGCCCTCCGGTGGAGAAGTGATCAGCACCACCCATACCTTTTTGATGTATGGCCTGTTGACTCAGGCCGTGGGTGGGGTTTTCCGCACCGTGCCCTTGAAAAACATGGCCGTGGATCTTACGGCCGTGGCCCAGGCGGTCACCGACAATACCAGGCTCATTCTCCTGAACAGCCCGAACAACCCTACCGGCACCGTATTCACCCGGACGGCCTGGGAGGATTTTTTGGCGAATCTGCCTCCCGCGGTCACCGTGGTCCTGGATGAAGCTTACATAGAATTTGCGGACGACCCCGACGTACCTGACTGCCTCGATTACCTGAGCGAAGAGCGCGCCCTGGTGGGTCTGCGCACCTTTTCCAAGGCCTATGGCCTGGCCGGCCTGCGGGTGGGCTATGGCTTCGGGCCCAGCGAGCTCATGGATTATCTGAACCGCCTGCGCCTGCCCTTTAATGTCAATCGCCTGGCCCAGGTGGGGGCCCGGGCGGCCCTCAC
>CAZLRL010000336.1:0-3697 GCA_964561645.1 uncultured Desulfobacterales bacterium | reverse complement strand
AACCTGTGCCACCAATATTTTTCTTCATAATGATCTCTTGGGCCATACATTAGGGTTTTTTTGTCCCCAGAATCTCGGTGGGCAGAGCCCACCCTACTTAATCCCTTGATTATTTGTGATGATATCCCCTGAGAAACACCAAAGTTTGTTGTAAGGCATTTTTCATACCGGACAGCACTGCCCTGACCCCCCCTTGAAAAAGGGGGGAAATTTTGTCTTCTTTGGGGCTAAAAATAGATCGAAAAAATTCATTTTAATTAGGAGACCCAAGGATAGCTTCTCGCCAAATCTATTTCATCTGCCGCTCCACCCGGATGGTGCGCTCTTCGGCCTTGGGCACGAAGCGGCGCAGGAGCCACATTTTTTGGGCGGCTTCCGCGGTCCGGTCGACATCGCTCAGGGCATTCTGACCGGTGATCACCAGATCCGGCAGCCCCGCGCCGGCCTTCTCCAGATTGTCCAGAAAAACCCTGACTTTTTTGACCAGGGCGGGGAGTTCCTCCAGAGCCTGGGCCAGGGGCACGGAGCCCTGACTCAGATTGACCGTCATGACATCAATATCTTTGAGGATTTTTTGGATATCGGCCCGGACGGCCGGGTCATGGAGGAGCATGCCCAGGGTCCCTTGAGGATTGTTCAAGCTATCCAGAAAGTTTCGGGCGCTGCTCACGGTATCCAGGGTTTGTTCATACAATTTCGGGTCGCTGACCAGCAGACCCAGGGTGCCCTCGCCGACATTGATCTTTCGGAAGGTTTCCTTGATATTCACCACCGCCTGCTTGAAATCCCCCTTTGGGTCCACCATGTCATCGGTGATTTTGGTCAGGTTGCCGAAGGCCTCTTGAATGCTGTCCAGGGAGGGAGCGACCCGGGCCATCAATTCCTGGAGGTCCAGGGGTTCCACGCCGGCCATCAGGCCGCCGGGGGGCAGGACCGGCTTGTCATGGGAGCCGGGGGTGAGGTCCAGGCTGCGGTCCCCCAGAAGGCCGATGCTGCCTATGGAGGCCTGGCTGTCCTCCCGCAGCTGATTTTTGTACCTTTCCATGACCTCGAAGGTCACCAGGATTTTGCCATCCGAGCGAATGGTGGTGTCGGTGACGCTGCCCACGGTGACCCCGGCCAGCCGCACCTCGGAGCCCCGCTTGAGACCGCTGACATTTTTGAATACGGCCTGGTACTTGACATAATCCTGCCACAGGCCTTCCTCCCGGGCGATGACCAGGACCATGAACAGGAGGGCCACCAGGGAGGCCACCACGAAAAGGCCGACAATGGTTTCATATTTTTGGGATATCATCTGCCGGGATTCTCCTAATCTTCCTGGTGCAGGAAGCGCCGGGCCTCATCGTTGGAGGAATGCAGGAATTCCTGGAAAGTCCCCAGAAAACCGATCTTCCCTTCAAATAACAGGGCCACCCGGTCGGCCACCTGCTCGGTAAGGCGTAAATCATGGGTGACCACGATGGAAGTCACCCCCAAGTTTTGTTGGAGACGACGGATAAGGCTGCCGATTTCATCCCCGGTGATGGGGTCCAGTCCGGCGGTGGGTTCATCGTAGATGATGCATTGGGGGTCCAGGGCCAGGCTGCGGGCCAGGGCGGCGCGCCGTTTCATGCCGCCGGAAAGCTCCGCGGGATTGAGGTGAAGCGCTTCTTCCAAGCCCACCTGGGCCAGTTTGTGCCGCACCAGGGCGGCAATTTCATCCGGTCGCCGGTCCGTGTGCTGGACCAGGGGAAAGGCCACATTTTCTCCCACGCTCATGGAATCATAGAGGGCCGAGCCCTGAAAGAGGTAGCCGGTCCGGAGGCGGAGATCCCGCCAGTCTTCGTCGCTGTGCAGTTGAGCCAGGTCCAAACCCTCCACCGTGATGACGCCTTCATCCGGAGCCAGGAGCCCCACCAGCATACTGGTCATGACGGTTTTGCCGGAGCCGCTGCGCCCCAGGATGACCAGGGTCTCGCCGGGGAAGATTTCAAGATTAATGCCGTGCAAGACCCGATGGCTGTTAAAATATTTGCTCACCTGCCGAAAAACGATCAGGGGTTGGTCCGTGGCCGCCGCGGTTGGAGGTGACGTTTCCATATCATCCCCAGATGAGCAGGGTGAGTTTGGTAAGAAAGACATCGGAGATCAGAATAAATAGGACCGAGACCACCACCGCGGTCTTGGTGGACTGGCCCACGCCAAAGGTGCCCTTTTCGGTGGTGAAGCCGTGATAGCAGCTGACGGTGCCGATAATCAGGCCGAAGACCATGGTTTTGGCAATGCCGGGGAGCACGTCTTTGAGCTCCAGAAATTTAAGGGTCAGATAATAATAGGTGTTGGCGCTCATGCCCGCCTGGGTCATGCCGATGACCATGCCGCCCAGGATGCCGATGATATTGGCGAACACCGTCAACAGAGGCAGAATCAAAATGCAGGCCAGGATGCGGGTGACCACCAGATACTTGATGGGATTGACCGCGGAGACGGTGAGCGCGTCGATCTGACTGGTAACCCGCATGGAACCCAGCTCGGCGCCCATGCCGGCGCCGCCCCGGGCCGCCACCATGATGCCGGCGATGATGGGCCCCAGTTCCCGCACCATGGACATGGCCACCAGGGTGGCAACATAATTGGCCGCGCCGAACCAACCGAGGACTTTCAGACCCTGCATGGCCAGGACCATGCCCAGGGCAAAAGCGGCCACCAGCACCAGGCCCAGGGATTTGACCCCCAGATGGTACATCTGGGCGATGGTTTCCCGGAAAAACCAGGGGGGAAAAACCAGGCTGCGGCAGGCGTCCACGAAGAAAAAGGCCAAGTCGCCCATGTAGTCCAGGAAGGCTACCGCCTGGTGGCCGGCCAGGGTCAGAAAACCGGGTTTTTCTTGGGTCTGTTCGTCCATCAGCTCATTCCGGCGTGAGTCAGGCCGGGACGCCGCGCTTTGCGGCCGGCCTCCACAGTTTTGTAAGCCGGTGCACCAACCTGGCAATATTATTTAAATCGAAGTGAAGTATAAATAACTTTATTGAACTTGCCAGCGCTCAGGAGCACCGGAGTCCGAAAAACAAGATTTTGCCTGACGGTCAAAGAGATTTTTCTAAAAATTCAGACTACGTGCAAATCAGGAGCCTGTCAACGAGAAAGGGGGGCGGGCAATATGGCTCTCTTAGGCAGGCTGTTGAAAAAAGGCATTTTTGTCATCCTGAACGAAGTGAAGGATCTAGAACTTATTGAAAAGACTAGATTCTTCGCTCCGCTTCGCTGCGCTCAGAATGACAATTAAAGGCTGTTAGGAGTTTTTCAACAGCCTGTTTTTAGGCGATCAAAAATCGGCGGGCAGAGCCCGCCCTACATGAACTGGTGCAAATAGTATTTGAGCAAGGGGCCGGAGATCGCCTACCCCCATGTTGCCCGAGAACCACAGGCGAGACGCCGGTGCTCCCGCTTTTGGTAGGCTTGATTCATCAAGCCCCCAAGGGCGCCATGAATGGCGCCCTTTCGGTGAGGGAGGGGAGTCGGTGGAGGCAATGGCGTGGAAAGGCGCAGGCTGAAGCCTGCGCCAGCACAGGTTGAAAACCTGTGCCACCAATATTTTCCTTTATAATGAGCTCTTGGGACATAAATTAGGTTTTTTGTCCCCATAATCTGGTGCGCAGAGCCCACCCTGATATGGTTGAAAGTTGTCAAGTAGGCGCGTGTCTCCCTTGGTTGG
>CAZLRL010000335.1:0-3701 GCA_964561645.1 uncultured Desulfobacterales bacterium | reverse complement strand
GCGAGCACGACGAGATCGGGAAGGTCCACGGCCTGGCGGCCTGGTACTCCGGCGTGTCGGCCGCGTCCCCGGTCCGCCTGATCACCAGAAACGCCATTTCCCTGGTCTTCCGCCTGCCCCTGTCCTACCAGGCCAAAATTGCCGCCATCCCCGGGATTGTCCACCTGTCCTACGGCAACTGGTTCGGCGGCATTTATATCGACGAACGCAATTTTTTCCCCCAATTTGCCGTCTACCTCCCGAAGTACCTGGAAATCCACCCGGAATATGAGATCCCCACCGACCAGAAACTGGAGCTGCTGCAGGACCGGCGGGCCTGCGCGGCGGGCCGCCGGTTGGCCGAGCGCTACGGCTGGCGCCGGGGGGACGCCATCGTCCTCAAAGGCACCATTTTCCCTGGAGAATACCGCTTCGTGCTCAAGGCCATCTACACCGGGCGGGACCCCACTACCGACGAGGGCCGCTTCTTTTTTCACTGGGATTATCTCAATGAGACCATGAAAAAGAATTTTCCCCAAAGAGCCGATCAGGTAGGATGGTTTCTTTCCGAGGTGGCGGCCCCGGAACTGGCCGGACCCGTGGCCGCCAAGATTGACGGCCAATTCAAGAATTCCCTGGCGGAAACCATCACCGAGAGCGAGGCCGCGTTTCAGATGGGCTTTGTCTCCATGACCGAATCTCTGTTGCTGGCCATTCAGGTGGTCTCCTGGCTGGTCATCGGGGTCATCCTGGTCCTGCTGGCCAACACCATGGCCATGAGCGCCAGGGAACGCCTGGGAGAATACGCGGTGCTCAAGACCATGGGCTACCGGCCCCGACATCTGGGCGGGCTGATTATGGGAGAGTCTCTGCTGCTGGCCCTTATGGGCGGTGTGCTGGGCGTGATTCTCACCTTTCCCATGGTGCACTTTTTCAAGACCAAGTTGGGCCAATATTTTCGGGTTTTTCCGCTGACCAACACCACCCTGGCTCTGGGTCTGGCCACCGCGCTGGCCGTGGGGGTCCTGGCTGCGCTCCTGCCGGCCTGGCGCGCCTCCCGGGCGGGCATCGCCGAGGCCCTGCGGCGGGTGGGATAGTGTAGCAGTCAGCAGTTAGTGTAGTTCCCGTGATCCTCGTGCCCAAGTTGAACCTGGGCACGCAATGGGTGGCCAAGCTGAGCTTGGCGTAACCGAGGACGTTCCCAAGCTCAGCTTGGGAACGAGCGTTTGAGAGCGCTTTTAATTCGAAACTCAAAACTTAAAACTCAAAAATGTAAGCCAAAAGCTGCAACCGACAGCTAAAGAAAAAAGCTTAAAGCCTATAGCTTAGAGCTTATAGCTACTCATGTTCAAACTGACCTGGCGCAATACCATCCGGCATCCGCTGCGCTCCGGCCTCACGGTCCTGGGCATGGCCGTGGCGGTCCTGGCCTTCTGCATCCTGCGCACCGTGGTCACGGCCTGGTACGCCGGCGTGGACGCGGCCTCACCGGTGCGCCTGGTGACCCGGAACGCGGTGTCCATGCTGGCCACTCTGCCCCTGTCCTATCTGCCCAAAATCCAGGCCGTGCCCGGGGTCACCGGGGTGGGTTACGCCTATTGGTTCGAAGGCGTTTATATTGACAAAAAGAACTTTTTTCCCCAATTCGCCGCGTCCCTGCCCCAGTACCTGGACCTGGCCCCGGAACTCCTCATGCCCCCGGAGCAGCGGGCCGCGCTGGTCAAAGACCGCCGGGGTGCCTTGGCGGGCCGCAAACTGATCCAGCGTTACGGCTGGCAAATCGGGGACTCCATCATCCTCAAGGGCACCTATTTTCAGGGAGAATTTCGCTTTACTCTCCGGGCCATCTATGACGGGCGGGACCCCAGCACCGATGAAACCATGTTTTTCTTCCACTGGGATTACTTGAACGAGTATCTCAAGAAGACCGCGCCCGAAATGGCCGACCAGGTGGGCTGGTTTTTGGTGGAAATCGAGCGCCCGGAGTTGGCCCCGATTGTCTCCCAGCGCATCGATACACTGTTTAAAAACAGCCGGGCCGAAACCCTCACTGAAACGGAAAAGGCCTTTAACCTGAGCTTCGTGGAAATGACCAAGGCCCTTTTAATGGCCATCCAGGTGGTGTCCTGGGCGGTCATCGGGGTGATCCTGGTGGTGCTGGCCAACACCATGGCCATGAGCGCCCGGGAGCGCCTGGGGGAATACGCCACCCTGAAAACCATGGGGTTTCGGGCGCGGCACCTGGCCGCCATTATTTTGGGGGAATCCATGCTCCTGGCCCTGATGGGGGGCTGCCTGGGTCTGGCCCTGAGCCTGCCGGCCCTGCACCTTTTTCCCAAAGACGTGACCCAGTACTTCCCGACCCTGGAAATCAGTGACACCACCGCGGCCCTGGGCCTCTCCGTGTCTTTGCTGGTGGGCCTCCTGGCCGCGCTGATCCCGGCCTGGCGGGCCGTGCGGGTGGGCATCGCCGAGGAGTTGGGGAGGGTGGGATAGGGGAGCGGAGTTTCGAGTTTGGAGAGATAAGATGGGGGGAATCCATTAAATTCGTAAACATATCCTGTTTTAGAAACGTCTGCCGTAGGGCGCGTCTTACGCGCCCAATATGGTGCGTGAGACGCACCCTACATTATTTTCCCGGAAGAATAGGCGCAGTATTTCGTGATCGGGCTTTTGGTCAAGTAGGAGCCTGGAACCATGAGGTAATATTTTTTAAAATGTAGCCTCAAGCTTTAGCTTGCGAAAATAACTATTACCATAAGCGCAGGCTGAAGCCTGCGGCTACAGAAAAATTATAAAAAGCCTGGTGGCACAGGTGTCCTCACCTGTGCATGGTGGGATTTCCTTCGCCAAGCAGGAACTTGGCGAACATGGGGTTCCCAAGCAGGAGCTTGGGAACCAGGATTTAGAAACACTCCGAACCAGAAACCCGAAACCCGAATGCCCATTCCCCTGTCCTACAGCTACCGCAACCTCATGGCCCGGCGGCTGACGTCGTTTCTCACCGCCGGGGGCATGGCCCTGGTGGTTTTTGTCTTTGCCGCGGCCCTGATGCTTACCGAAGGTCTGCGCCAGACCCTGGTGGCCACGGGTTCCTATGACAATGCCGTGGTGCTCCGGGCCGGGAGCGAAACCGAGGTGCAAAGCGCCATCGACCGCACCCAGGCGGGCATCATTTCCTCCCAGCCCGAGATCGCCCTGGGGCCGGAGGGGCCCCTGGTGGCCTCCGAGGCCATCGTGCTGATCAACCTGCCCAAACGGGGCACCGGCAAGCCCGCCAATGTCATGATCCGGGGGGTGCAGCCGGCGTCCTTTGCCCTGCGCCGGGAGGTGAAGCTGGCCGCGGGGCGCTGGTTCCGCCCCGGCTCCAACGAGCTGGTGGCGGGCATTCAGGTGGCCCGGCGCTTCCAGGGCGCCGGGTTGGGGGAGAACCTGCGCTTCGCCATGCGCACCTGGCGCATCGTGGGCATCATGGACGCAGGCAACACGGGATTTTCTTCGGAAATCTGGGGGGATGTGGAGCAGTTACTACAAGCCTTCCGGCGCCAGGTCTTCTCCAGCGTCATCATGCGCCTGGCGGACCCCGGGGCTTTTCCGGAGTTGAAGGCCCGCCTGGAAGCCGACCCCCGGCTGCCCGTGCAGGTGCGCCGGGAGGTGGAGTTCTACGAGGCCCAATCCAAACGGCTGGCGGACTTCATCCGGGTGCTGGGCATGGTGCTGAC
>CAZLRL010000334.1:0-3702 GCA_964561645.1 uncultured Desulfobacterales bacterium | reverse complement strand
GCTTTAGCCTGCGCCAGCACCGGTTGAAAACCGGTGCCACCAAAAAATATCTCCCGGCACAAGCTTATTTGAACATAAACGTGTTGTTATGCGGGGAATCTCGGTGGGCAGTGCCCACCCTACGCAACTAGACGATCTTTGCCGGGGTCTCCTGCAAGGTCGGAGGGGTGACCGGGGTGGTTAATTCCTCTTTGTCAACCTGTTCAAAATATTCCAGGGCCTCGCCGACGGTGTACAGGGAGCCGGTGATCACAATCTGGTCCTGGGGGCCGGCCAGAGTCCGGGCCCGGCGGACGGCTTCGGAGACCTCGGGTTCCACCAGCACTTCCAGGTTGTAAGCTGCGGCCTGGCGGGCCAGGTCCTCGGGCGGGGCGGCCCGGAAATAGTGGGGCCGGGTGAAAATCACCGTGTCAGCCAGAGGCAGGAGGGACCCCAGGATGGTGTGGACCTCCTTGTCGGCCATGATGCCCGTGACCAGATACCGGCGGCCCCAAAGGCGCTCCTTTTTCAAGGTCCGGGCCAGGGAGCGGGCCGCGGCGGGGTTGTGGGCCCCGTCCAGAATGACCCGGGGGTCCTGGGCCAGCCGCTCCAGGCGGCCCGGCCAGCGAACCCGGGCCAACCCCTCCCGGATGGCCTCCTCCGGCACCGCCCAGCCCCGGTCCTGCAACAGTTCCACCACCGCCAGGGCCACGGCCGCGTTCCGGTACTGATGCCGTCCCGATAAATTTATGGCCAGGTTCTCCAGCCGGCCGTGCAAACCGGCATAGGAAAACCGGCCCGGGGACGCGGCCCGGGTGCCAAAGTCCTCTCCGCCGGTATACATGGGGGCGTGAAGCTCCTGGCAGCGGCGGCGGAAGATACTAAGCACCCGTTTCTGGTGCGCGTGGGTGACCAGGGGGACGTTTTCTTTGATGATGCCGGCTTTCTCCCGGGCGATGGCGCTCAGGGTGTCTCCCAGGAAATACTGGTGATCCAGGGAAATGTTGGTGATGACGCTCACCAGCGGGGTGACGATGTTGGTGGCGTCCAGCCGCCCTCCCATGCCGGTTTCCAGAATGACTGGGCGGGCCCCCTGCTGATGAAAATACAAAAAGGCCATGGCCGCGGCGAATTCGAAGAAGGTGGGAGGCTCGGTCTCGTCGATGGCCTCACGGACCTGGTTGATGAGGTCCAGCAGTCCTGCGGCGGAGATGTCCTGGTCCCCCAGACGGAAGCGCTCCTCGAAGCGCACCAGGTGCGGGGAAGTGAACAGGCCCACCGGATACCCGGCCCGGGTGAGGATGGCCGACAGCATGGCCGCGACGGAGCCCTTGCCGTTGGTGCCGGCCACATGCAGGTAATGCCCCTGTTCAAAGGGCAGGCCCAGGCGGGCCAGAAGATTCAGGGTGGAAGACAGCCCGAACTTGATGCCGTATTTCTGTAAATCAAAAACCCAGGCCTGGGCCCGGGCCAGGTTTTCAAAGGGGCTCATTTCCCCTGCTCCTCAAAATTGTTTAAAATCGTGGCTCTGCACCGTCAATCCCTTGGGATCGAAGCGGATGATGAGCCTGCTGGCCAACTCCTTGCCGCCCTCCTTTTTGGCCTCCCGCTCTTTTTTCTCCTTGAGCCAATCTTCCCGGAAGTAGGGGGAATCCTGGACCGCGGTTTTGACCTTACGCTCCCGTTTGGGGAGCACCTCTTTGTCCCGGTAGGTTTTGTAGGTGTAGACCACCGCTTCGGGAGTGCGGTCGATTTCGTCCGGGTCACCGAACAGGGTGAGGATTTCGTGTTTGGGGGTCTCGCCGTCTTTGATGCGGTCCACGTAAGTGGGGTTGATGTCCCGCCCCATGACGATTTTCCAGGCTCCGAGCAAAAAGGGCACCGTAAGAACCAGCAGGACCAGCGCGGCCTGGCGGCCTTTGCCGAGGTTATTTAAGGTGAAGTTGTGGTGTGATGTCATCAGTCCCTCCCCATCCATGGTATTGATCAATAACTGAGGAGCACCGCAATGATGCCGCTCAGGAAAATGGCGTCAAAGGTGCCGGCGCCGCCGATGGAGGCCACCGGTGCGCCCATCTGGGAAATCTGCCGCAGGTTTAGCAGGTCGGCGCCGATGAGGATCCCCATGGTGCTGGCGATGTAGGCGCAGGGGGCCCGGAAGGGTTCCGGGCACAGGAGCCAGGCGCCCAGCGCGGCCACCACCGGGGGCACCAGCCCGGGGACCGCGATGCCCAGGCCTTTTACCGGGCGGGCCAGCTGGTACATCACCGCGGTGACCAGGCCCAAAACCGCCAACAGTCCCCAGGATATGCCGATGGCCCGGGTAATCTGCACCAGAAGATAAACGGACAGCGCGGTGGGCACCAGGGCGCCGCCGACGTTGACGGCCAGGACGGTATGGCGCTTCAGGCGGGTGGGGGGCAGCCTGACCTGCATGCCGAAATAGGAGATGACCCGGCCCGCCGCCATTTCGTGGCTTTCGATGGTGGTGAGGGGGAGGTTGACCAGGCTCCCCAGGAGCGTCAGGATGAGGAGCCAGAAAACCGCGTCCGGGGGCAGACCCAGATTGACGAAGGCATTCCCCACCACCCCGAACCACAGCAGAGGCAAAAAGAAGAGGGTGATCAGGAAAAAAATCACCATCAGGAACATGATCAGGGGTGGATAAATCATGCTTCAACCTCAGGCAGGGGTGCTCCCGTGCGACTTTAAACCATAGGCCCTGATTTTAAAATTCAATTCCTCCAGAGAAATTTGCAGGGCCGCGGCCGCGTCCCGGCGGTTCCAGGCGTGTTTCTCCAGGGTATGATAAATGAATTCCTTTTCCCACTCCGGCGGACTGGGTTCGGCGTCGAGTTCCGTGGGCGGTTCCTGGGCCAGTTGTTGGAGCTGGGGGGAGAGGTCGGCGAGCTTCAGGGTTTCACCCTGGCAGATGATAATGCCCCGCTCCAGGGTGTTTTCCAATTCGCGGATGTTCCCGGGCCAGGAATAACGGCGGAAGGCCCGCAGCACTTCCGGGGCTAGGGCCTTGACGGTGTGCTGGTACTTGGCCTGAAAACGCTTCAGGAAAAATTCGACCAGCAGGAGCAGGTCTTCCAAGCGGTCCCGCAGGGGGGGCAGGGTAATGGGAAAAACATGCAAGCGATAATAGAGGTCATCGCGAAAGGTGCCCTGCTGCACCATGGTCTCCAGGTTCCGGTTGGTGGCGGCGATAATGCGCACCTCCACCTTGACGGTGCGGTTGCTGCCCAGGGGCTCGAATTCACGGTTTTGCAGCACCCGCAAAATTTTGGCCTGGGTGGAGGGCTGCAGCTCGCCGATTTCATCCAGAAACAAGGTGCCCTGGTGGGCCAGGAGGAACCGTCCCTCTTTTTTGGCGGTGGCCCCGGTAAAGGCTCCTTTCTCATGGCCGAACAGTTCGCTTTCCAGCAGGGTTTCCGGCAGCGCGGCGCAGTTGACCACGACAAAGGGACCCTGGCGGCGGGGGCTGTTGAGATGAATAGCCTGGGCCACCAGTTCTTTGCCGGTGCCGGTTTCGCCCAGCAGGAGCACGGTGGCCTCGGAAGGGGCCACCAGCATGAGGAGGCGGGCGATCTCCTTCATGCGGGGCGAAACCCCCAATACTCCGGGAAACTCCAGGTTCACGTCCATCAATCTCCTTGGCGCTGCAACCCATGGATGACGCCGTGGCAGCGGCAGGCCGTCGCCACCAAAAGCGGCCCC
>CAZLRL010000333.1:0-3711 GCA_964561645.1 uncultured Desulfobacterales bacterium | reverse complement strand
CTCCGGCGTGACAGGCCGGCGTTCTAACCAATCTGAACTACGCCCCCGGATTTTCAGTTCAAAGTTTAAGGTTCAAAGTTCAAAGTGATATCTGCAGTTTTACTTATCTTACGGGCTTCGCTTTTTAAGAACTTCAAACCCTGCCGCCAGCGGCCCCTAATCAGGTCCGGCTTGCAAAGTGATTATCCTCAAAACGGTTCGGCGACGCAAGCTAAATTGAGACCGCGGGGAAAGATGTTGAAGGACGGTCGGGATCCGGGGCCCCGGCTGCGCGTCCAGCGCAGTTTTGAGGCCGCAGCCAGGGAACCCCCTTTGGACCAAAGGCGGGAGGCGCTTGGCTTTCCCGCTCTACGTTTTAACTCGCCTCCCAACCCCTTGTAGGGGCTTGATTTATCAAGCCCTAAAAGGCGCAATGAATTGCGCCACTACACTTATACCGAAAACCAAAAACCGGCTTTATTCCAGCTTAAAGCCTTTCTGAAACAGCCGGTGGCAAGCATCCACCACCTCAGCATCCAGAATCTCGCCCCGTTCCAGGGAGATTTCCTCCAGAGCCTTGTCTACGCCCAGGGCCGGTCGATAGGGCCGGTGGAAGGTCATGGCTTCCATGACGTCGGCCACTGCAATGATACGAGCTTCCAGGGAGATCTTGTCACCCTTCAACCCGTTGGGGTAACCCGAACCATCCAGGCGCTCATGATGCTGGACGACTATGTCGGCGATCTCTTTAGGGAAATCAATTTCTTTCAAAAGTTCGTAACCGACGCGGGAATGGCTTCGCACTAACTCTTGTTCCAGACGGTTTATGTGCCCAGGTTTACTGAGGATTTCGGCCGGCACCACGAGCTTGCCGATGTCATGCAAAATACACGCAATCCGCAGTATTTCCTGTCTATCCTCACTCAGGCCCATCTCCTGGGCAATGGCCACGGCCATTTGCGCCACCCGCCGCTGGTGACCGGCGGTATAGGGATCTCTAAGTTCCACGGTCATAGACAGGGTCTTGATCACCTGCTGGGAAACCCGAGCTAAACGGGTATAGGCCTGGGCATTGGCCAAGGCCGTGGCAATCGGTTGGGCCAAGAGGGTCAGCAGTTCCAGGTCCTCCCGGTCAAACTCCAGGGGAGGGCGTTTATTGAGGACCTGGATCACTCCCAAAAGGCGGTCCCGGTGCTGCAAGGGTACACTCACCAGGGAGCGAGTGTGAAAGCCCGACTTGGCGTCCAAGTCGGGCTCGAAGCGTGGATCAGCCTCGGCCCGGGGCACGATGACGGCCTGGCCGGTCTGGGCCACCCACCCGGCCACCCCTTCTCCCATTTTGAGGCGCAAGGTTTTGACTTGATCGGCCTTTTCTCCCCGGGCCAGCCGAAAGAAGAGGTCCCCTCGCTCAGGGTCCACCTCAAAAATGGCGCTGGCCTCGGCTTGCAAGGCCTCCTCGGCCGTCTCCATGGCGTAATTCAAAACTGTTTCCACATCAAGAGAGGAATTAACTTTGTTGATGAGCTGGACGAGTTGCTGGTCAATTTTTGTGCTCATGGTTTACTCAAGTTGTTCTGGGGCAGCAGACGAAATTATGCCGCCCCTGATTTAGGATAAACGTTGCCCACAGGATGCCGACCCGGAATAAGGAGTTTCAGTGGCCTCATTTATATAGTAAAGCCTCAGATCATCATAATATTTATAGTAAAAGGTGGGGATAAAGGTCGTACGCCCAAAACCCGGGGGTAAGGCGCCCAGCATACCGCGTTGCATGGCGTCCTGACCGGCGCATTTATGAATCAGAACCGAACCCGGCAGATCCAGCCAATGGCTTTCCAGGACTTCGGGGTAGTGGGTAATCAGCGCCAGGCCTTCATCTATGGTTAACGCTGATCTACCTTCAGGCCCAAATTGCTCGACGCATTTGGCTGGGGTTATATTTGTCCTGGCCTCACCGGTATCGACGTCCATGACCAGATAGGGCTTATCGGGAGTTGATACGCCGGGGGCATTTTCGAACCATTCGGGCTTGATGATGTATTCCAGTTGTTTCTGGTTAAGCTTTTGCCTGACACATTGGAGTTGATAACTCAAGGGCACGACATTGTGGGGCACTACCAGCAAAAAGGGGATACGGCTTTCCCGAGCCTTGGTCGCCACCGGTGATTTTTCGAGCACTTGCCAGAGGGGGTCAATGTAGCGCGCCATAAAATCATCCTGGCTCAACTCCGCCAGCGCAGGGAAATTCCAGTCAATTACTCTTTTAACCTGTTGGTTAAAAAGTTCTTCTGGGGTATTCACAGTCTGCCCATGCAACGAATCGGATTTTGCTGCCGCCTGATTCCAAACCGGAGATTATGGTGGGGAAAGGTCCATTTATTATAGCTGATATAGACAGAATTTTCAATTACTTGAGCTAGTGCCGCTGGGGGCGGCCTTTTTCCGTTCCAGCAGATAGTAAATCAGGGGCACCACCACCAGGGTGAACATGGTGGACGCGAAGAGGCCGAAAATGAAGGACCAGGCCAGTCCGGAAAAAATGGGGTCCAGGGTGATGACCCAGGAGCCGAACATGGCCGACAGGGCCGTGAGCACGATGGGACGGAAGCGGATGGCGCCGCTGCGCAGCACCGCGTCATGCAGGCTGTAGCCCTGGTCCAGGTGATGGTGGATAAAGTCGATGAGGATGATGGAGTTGCGCACCACGATGCCGGCCAGCGCGATCATGCCGATCATGGCGGTGGCGGTAAAAAAGATGGGGTTGGGAAAGCCGGCCACGGGACCGGTGAACAGCAGGTTCAGCAGGGCAAAACCGGGCATGACGCCGATGAGGGTCAGGGGAATGGCCACCATGATCACCAGCGGCATGCCATAAGACGCGGTTTGGAGCACCAGCAGGATGTAGATGCCCAAAAGAGCCCCCAAAAAGGCAATTCCCAGGTCCCGGAAGACGTCCACGGTGATTTTCCATTCGCCTTCACCCTGCCAGTTCACCTGGTAGCCCGGGGCCAGGGGGTGGTCTTTTATCTTGCCAAGGAGATCGAGGATGGCGTTCACGGGGCTTGTGCCCGCGGTGTCCGCGGTGACAAAGACCACCCGTTCCAGGTTTTTTCGCATGATGGATTTGGGCGCGGTGTCCAGGGTGAAGGTGCCCAGTTCGCCCAGGGGCACCAACTCTCCGGCGGGGGACTTGAGATAAAGCTGGCGCAGGTGGGCCGGAGCGGAGCGGTCTGCCACCGGCCAGCGCAGAAAGATGTCCAGGGGGAGGACCTCCGGGTCGGCATGCACCCGGCCTACCACCTTCCCGGTCTCGGCGATGACCAGGCTGCGGGCGATCTGGGCCTGGCTCAAACCGGAAAGCGCGGCCTTGTCCCGGTCGAGGACCAGGCGCCAGCGGGGCTGGTCCGCGGGGACCGAAGTGTCGATGTCCACCACGCCGCGGGTTTGCTCAAAAAGCTGCTTAACTTTTTGGGCTTCGGTGATGATGCCGCTATACGGAGTCCCCGGGGGACCGAAGACCTCGCCCACCAGGGTTTGCAAAACGGGCGGGCCCGGGGGCATCTCCACGATTTTCAGGCGCACCTGGTGGCGCCGGGCGATCTCGGTGAGCGCGGGGCGCACCCGCAGGGCAATGGCATGGCTGCTGGCCTGGCGCCGGTGTTTTTCGGCCAGGTTAACCCGGACCTCCCCTACATAGGGGCCCCGCTTGATGTAGTAATGGCGCACCAGGCC
>CAZLRL010000332.1:1042-3766 GCA_964561645.1 uncultured Desulfobacterales bacterium | reverse complement strand
GACTTTGAGCGGGTTTTTTGCCTGGGCATGAATTCCGGGGCCTTTCCCGGTTCGGCCCGGCCGCTGCCGCTGCTGGGTCAGTCCGAAGGCGAGGGGGTTCTGGGAGGCACCCAGGACAGCCAGGACCTGTTCGCCCGGGACCTGTTTGACAGCATGCTGGGGAGCGCGCCCCACCTCACCCTGACCCGCCCGGTGATGGAAAACCAGGAGCCCCAGGTAGGCACCCCCTTTTTCCTGGGGGATTGGCAGCCCCGGCGGATGCCCCTGCCCAGCCAGTCTCATCCCGCCTGGGTCCGGGTCCCCGCGGTCCTGGCCGCGCTGACCCAACCGGAAGGAGGGCTGGGTCCCCGGGAACTCCAGGGCACCCTGGTCTTGGACCTGCCGAAGGAACTGCACGTCACCCAGGTGGGCAAGGCCCTGGGGTGTCCCTTGCGCTTCGTCCTCGAGGACCTTTTGGGCATAAAAGAATTGCCGGAAATCGAAGCCGGCCTGGACCCCCGGGAGCGGGGCGAAAAGTTACACAAACTTTTGGCCAAGTTTGTGGAACTGGCCCGCTTTAAAATGCCCCCAGCTGATGAAGCCGAAGCTCTGTTTGAGGAAGCGGCGCGCCTGGTGCTCGGAGATGAGGCCCACGATGTCCACTGGCAGGCCGAGCGGCGCCGCTGGTTCGGGGACCCGGACACACCGGGGCTCCTGCCCGCCTGGCTGGCCCTGGAGCAGGAGCGCCTGGACCAGGGCTGGCGCTGGCTGGGAGTGGAAGTGGCCTTCCAGGGGCTGGCCCGGCCCGGCTGGCCCTTCACCCTCAAGGGCCGCCTGGACCGCCTGGATTTTCATCCCCAGGAGAGCCAACTCCTCATCTGGGACTATAAAACCGGCAACATCCCCACCGCGGCCCGGGTCTTCGATCACCGAGAGGAATTTCAGCTTCCCGGCTATCTGTGCGCGGTGCGGGAAGGTCATATAGAGATCGAGGCAACCGACGTCGCCGGCCTGGGGGCCGGATTTATCTGCCTGAAATCCTCCGAGAAACACCTGCGGCACCAGGATTTTGCCGGGCATCAGGACCGCTGGGCCGACCTCCTGGCGGACTGGGAAGAAGATGTGCGGCGTCTGGGAGAGCTCCTCCGGGGCGGCAGTTTCCGCCCCGCGCCCCGCCCCGCGCCCCGGAGAGGAAACGACGGGGCCTGCCGTTTTTGCAAGCTTGAACTGATCTGCGGGTTCAGTATTCCAGATGATAAAGATGAAATCTGATTTTTTCGAGAATTGAAAAACATCTAAAAAAGTACTTGACGTACTTAAAGTACTTATCGTACAATGCCTCCAAAACTAAAACGGAGGTAATTCCCGTGCGTATGTTTCAAGTAGAGGTTGATGAGGAGGTTTTTCAATTCATTAAAGGTCATGCCGAGCCCTTGGTTGACACTTTTAACTCCACTCTGAGGCGCTTTTTACCAATTTCAGGAATGAAGGGTCCCAGCGTATCTCCCTCTGGAGATGATGATAGTCGATCTAATACTTCTAACCTACTCCCCTCACTTCCTAAACGCACGCCCCAAGCTTTGCTACAAATCTTAGAGATAGTTCACTTGGTCCAAAAGGGCCATGGAAGATCTGACGCCACGCGTTATGTGTCAAGGCAGCACAATATTGCTCAACAAACGGTAATCGATAAATACACGCGGCAACTTAATATAACCGCTAATGAATTTGATAAATTACTAGATCAGACAAATTTAGTTGACTTGCGGAAGATCCTGTATTTTAAATTTCCAAAGTATAGCAAGCTCATTGATGAGATATGCTCACATCACGCGTAAAACTAGTATCTGTTTAAATAGATTCTGAAAACCATATGCCAGAATTACCTCACGACCAAAAAGCCAGGGACCAGGCCCTGGACCCCCAGGGCAGCTTCCACCTCGAGGCCCCGGCCGGCTCCGGCAAGACCGCGGTCCTGCTGGCCCGCTTCCTGACCCTGCTGGCCCGGATCAGCGACTCGCCCCGGGAACTCCTCACCCTGACCTTTACCCGCAAGGCCGCGGGGGAATTTCGGGAACGGGCCATGCGGTATTTTTGGAGCCGGGAAAAACCGGGGCCCCATCTGCCTCCCCATGAACTTCAGCTTCAGGAGCTGGCCGGCCAGGCCTTCCGGCACCTGGAACAAAAAAACCTGGTCCATCAGTATCTCCATGTTCCGGAACGGCTGCCCGTCACCACCTTCCACGGCTTTTGCGCCCAGCTATTAAAGGCCGCGCCCCATGAAGCCGGGGTGCCCCTGGAATTTCAGCTCCTGGAAAACGAGCGGGACGCCGAGTGGCACAAACAGGAGGCCCTGGAGGAACTGCGCCGCCGCCTGAACCAGCAGCCCGAGCGCGACCCGGTCCGCCGGGCCCTGGTGCACCGGCTGGTGCGCCTGAACAACAACTGGCCCCGGCTGGCCCGGGAATTGCGGGACCTGCTGGCCCGGCGCGACACCTTGAAGGATTTTCTGGCCCTGGCCCAGGACAGTCTGGCCGGGGCAGACTACGCCCTCCTGATGGAACAGCGCCTCTCCCGGGTGGTGGACCGGATTCTCGCCCCCCTGGCCGCGGCGCTGGAGGCCACCGAACTGGGCCGCCGCTGGGGGCAATTCCGGCGCCTCGCGGGACCGGACCTCCCGGAGGCCACTCCCCAGGGTTCCATACCGCACCTGGCAGCCTGGCAGGCCCTGGCCGAAATCCTGCT